>DASQPM010000181.1:0-3281 GCA_035643935.1 Pyrinomonadaceae bacterium
CAGCTCCTCAGGATTGAATTCTTTGGGGCAGCAGCTCTATCGGGTCAGCGCTTGTCTGTTGCGTTAGCCTTTTCGCGCAAAGAGGAAAGGAACTTTTCGCCTTCGGCAGCCAGTCGATCTGAATACTGCACTGGGGTGTTAAGGCTTAGGCTGTAGATTTTTCCGTCGATCTCCGCGAAGTAAAAGTTCCAGGCTCTCTCCGGCGAGCGCCCATCACCCGGCGTTTGCGCTATGACTACGAAAACACGCGCACCGTTAACCTGGCGCTGGTAATCGTTTATTACCCAGCCACCTGCATTAATCATCTTTTCAATTACTGTGCGGCGCAGGTCAGAGAAACTGACGCCGGCAAGCATGCTTCGCTCTTCTCGTTGAGTGAGATAACTGGGATTGGGCCGGCTGCGAGCAACCACAGAAAGCGTGGCCTGGCTCGGCACGGGCGCGATGCTTTCGCTCTTGAATCTGATCTCACCGTTGTTCGCGACGACGGGTTTTTCCCAGCCCGTTGGTAGTTTGGGGAAGACGGCACTGGGAAGAACACTATTTGTTGGCAGCGTCAAAGCTGGGCCAAGAGGTGCATTGCGATGGGCCATTGCTGCAGCCCGGCGCATCCGCAGACGAGCGCGATGACGTCGCCACCAGGCGCGTGAATGACGACGATAGCGGCGATGGTGATGCGATACGGAACTCTGGCGAATGCCGTGCGCTGTAGAGCTCGCGAAGGGCAGCATTACGCCTACGGAAATCAGCATCAGAAGTGAAAGCGTCATTGTTCGCAACATAATTCTTCCTTCTTTCTAAGCCACCGTCTCGCGGACAACTTCCTCGAGGGTGGTTAAGCCGGCACGAATCTTATGCAGGCCGGATTCGCGCAAGGTGATCATTCCATCTTCGATCGCTTTCTTACGCAATTCGAGCGAAGAAGCGCCGATTAGAATCAGCTCGCGTATGTCATCATTAACTTCCATTACTTCGTACAGACCAATGCGTCCCTTGTAACCAGTGTTGTTGCACGTCGCACAACCCTTGCCCTTGTATGTTTTGAGGTTCTTCACATCTTCCGCGGAAAAGCCGACTTCAAGCAGCGCTTCCGGAGGCGTTGGATGCTCGCGCTTGCAGTCTTTGCAAACGCGACGAATGAGGCGTTGCGCCTGAATGAGGTTGACGCTGGTGGCAACGAGGAAAGGCTCGATACCCATGTTCATGAGTCTGGAGATAGTGGAGGGGGCGTCGTTGGTGTGCAGTGTGGAAAGCACGAGGTGGCCGGTCAAGGCGGCCTTGATGGCAATTTCAGCCGTTTCAAAGTCGCGAATTTCGCCAACCAGGATGATGTTGGGATCCTGACGCAGGAAAGAACGAAGCGCGGCCGCAAAGTTCAACCCAATCTGTTCCTTCATCTGGACCTGGTTTATGCCCATCAAATTAAACTCGACCGGATCCTCGGCCGTCATGATGTTCGTCTGAACGGTGTTGAGTGATTGCAAGGCCGAATAAAGAGTGTTCGTTTTTCCGCTTCCCGTCGGCCCGGTTACCAGCACCATCCCGTAGGGTTTGGAGATGTTTCGCTGGAACTTCACCAGTGACTCAGGCTCGAAACCCAGCTTCGTCATGTCCAGCATCAGGTTTTCTTTATCCAGCAAACGAAGCACGACTTTTTCGCCGAACAGAGTGGGCAGGGTGGAGACGCGGAAGTCGAGTTCGCGCGAGCGCGCATCGACTTTCACCTTGATCTTGATGCGGCCGTCCTGAGGCAGGCGCTTTTCAGAGATGTCAAGTTTTGACATGATCTTTACGCGCGAAATCAAAGCGTCGCGCATCTTCAGTGGTGGGCGCATCACGTCGTAAAGAACACCGTCAATACGGAAGCGGATGCGAAGTTCTTTTTCATATGGTTCGATGTGAATGTCTGACGCACCACGACGCAGTGCGTCAACCAGAAGCACATTCACCAACCTGACAACGGGAGCATCTTCGCTGATTCGAGAGAGGGTGGAGAGGTCGATCTCTTCGTTGTCTTCTACAACTTCAACGTCTTCTGTACGATCAGTATCGAAATCGATGGTGTCCAAAGAAACGAGGTCGGCATGAGTGATGCCGCCGTTGGAGCCTTTAGCTCCGGCGCCTTCGAACACTACTTCATCGACGCCAACCGCCGATAATTCAATTTCTTTTGAGGTTCCGTAGTAGCGTGCAATTGCCTGCTGGATACTTGCTTCCGCGACAACTACCGGCTCGACGTTAAGGCCCGTCATGAATTTGACGTCATCCATTGCAAACACGTTGGTGGGGTCGACCATCGCCAGCGTGAGACTGGCGCCAACGCGGGAGAGAGGCAGCACCGAGTACTTCTGTGCAACTTCCTGAGGTATGAGGTGGAGGACCTGTGCATCGATCTGGAAGAGCTCCAGATTCACGGAGGGAATGCCGTACTGGCGAGACAGCACCGCGGTAATCATGTCGTCGGACACGAGGCCAAGCTTAACGAGGTTATAGCCCAAACGTCCGCCGTGCTCGCGCTGGTAATCCAGCGCCTCACGCAGATGTTGTGGGCTGATGAGATTCTCCCGAACGAGAATTTCGCCTAGTTTTGCGGACATTTGTACCCCGGTGTTGAGATATCCAAGAAAGATTTAACGGGACGGGCCAGCGGATTCTGCTCTAAAAAGCGGAGCGTGCTGGGGTTAGGACGACAGCGGACGGTGCTAAACACCGTTGGCCAAAGATAGTACAAGTTGAGCGTGGATACTGTCAAGGCCCAATTTTTCGAAGGAATCGCGGAAATCGGAGAATTGTCGGATTGCTAACCCGCCATAGAAGCGGATTAAATTGGCCCACAAAGACCTTGGAAAAAAGAGGCCGCGCCGACTCAAATATCGTCGACGCGGCCTGCTTATCCAGTTATTTGTGATGCTATGGGCGCCGACGACCGCGAGGACTGGGAGGCGCTTTTTCAGGCACAACTTTTTCGGCGGTCTTCAAATAATCGAGCGCTTCCTTGGCCGATTGTTTGAGCGGATGTGTATCAGGCGCCTTGTCAAGAAAATGCTGTAGGTAATTTGCAGCGTCCTGAAACTTGGCTTTGTCGCCACTTGAAAACAGCGATAGTCCAGCGCCTAGGTTCGCATCCACATTATCCGGCTCGGCCGCAAGGATCGTGTGATATTCAGCGTAAGCCTTGTCAACCGCGCCGGCGTCAAAAAGCATTCTTGCAGCGTCTAGTTGGCCTTTCGCCTTCTTCACTGGATCGGGTTCAGCGGTGATGTACTCTTTGTAAGCTGTTA
>DASQPM010000182.1:0-3475 GCA_035643935.1 Pyrinomonadaceae bacterium
TCGCGACGCGGATGATTCAGGACGTGATTTCTGGACCAGGAACATTACACAATGCGGCTCTGATGCGCAGTGTCGCGAGGTAGCGCGTATCAACACGAGTGCGGCGTTCTTCTTGTCAATTGAATTCCAAAACACGGGCTTCCTCGTTCATCGGCTCTTCGTGGCAAGCTTCGGGCGGATGCCGCGTCTTGCGGAGTTCCTTGCCGATACGAAAACTGTGGGTGAAGGTGTTGTGGTCGGCGCCGATGCCTGGCAGCAAAAACTCGAGGCCAACAAGCAGGCGTTCATCGCCGATTGGGTACGTCACCCGTCGTTCGTGGCCGCCTTTGGCACGATGACCAACGCGCAGTTTGTTGACGCACTGCTTGCTCATGCCGGCATAACACTGACTGCAGCCGAGCGAAATGCTCTGGTTGCCGGCCTCGATAATGGCACTCTGTCGCGGGCCCAGGCTCTCCGTCAGATTGTCGATAACAGAGCTTTCCAGGATAAGGAGTTCAACCGAGCGTTCGTGCTGATGCAGTACTTCGGCTACCTGCGCCGCAATCCTGATGACGCTCCGGATGGCGATATGAAGGGTTATAACTTCTGGCTGGAAAAACTCAATCGGTTCAATGGCAACTTCATCAATGCCGAAATGGTTAAGGCGTTCTTACGTTCCGGTGAGTACCGGCAACGGTTCGGGCACAAATAACCAACTCTCGCGCCGCGATGCTGAAACCCGGCAGCCTGTGCTGCCGGGTTTTTCTTTTACGAAATCTCCCCGTGTAGCATGTGACACGTAAACGACCTTATGAAATTACTTTGTTCTGCCGATCGCCATCAGCGTCAGGTCATCAATTGGCGCGCGACCCTCTCCAAACGCCCGCAGTTCGCGAATACTCAGGTCAATCAACGCGCGAGGTGCGAGTTTTCCATTTCCCTCCAGCAGCCGCGAGAGTCGTTCAATTCCAAACTCGCTGCCGTTGCCATCGGCAAGTTCAGAGAATCCATCAGTGTAAAGAAAAAGCGAGTCGCCTGCATTCATCTGAAATTTGCTGACAGAAAAACTCTCGCTGCAAAAAACACCGACGGGCAAACCTGTGGCAGCCAGGGCCCGCACGCTGCCGTTCTGAACTAATAGCGGCGGCAGGTGCCCTGCGTTGCAAACTTCGACTTCACCGTTGTTGCCAACTCGGCCGCAAACCAGCGTCGCGTATTGCGTCGGCAGCGTGCTCTCGCAGAAGACACGGCTGGCGCGTTCCACCATTTGCTCGAGCGGTAAATTGAGCGAAATCAGTGTGCGAAACATTGCCTGGAGGTGGGCCATCAGCATCGAAGCAGCGACACCTTTGCCCGACACGTCACCGACAACGAACATCCATGAACTGTCGTCGCCGTTGATCAGATCGCAATAATCACCACTCACCGCGCCGGCCGCTTGGTAGTGATAAGCAACTTCCCAGCCGTCAATACTCTTGTAACCCGTTGGCAATAATCCTGCCTGAATTTGGGCCGCCAATTGCAGATCCTCTTCAAGTGCGCGTTGTTCTTTTTCCGTTAGGTGGTCAATACAAAACCGCGTCAATGGATCGGCGATCAACCGTTCAGTTTCAACTGAGTCATGACAAACCTCACACAAGCCATAAATGCCAATGTCCATGCGCTGAAGCGCATCATCCACTTCGTGCAGCAGCCGTGTTAACTCGGCAGGACGATGAAAACCGTGCGCTGCCGCCTCTAACTTCTCGCGCCGATCGACTAATTGATTGCGCAGTACGGGCTCAATTGCGGTTGCCATTTCTTTGATTCCTTCCTGGTTCAGGCCGTCATGCTGGCGGGACGTGGAGCTCTCTGTAGTTGTACGGGAAGCCTGGGAGCGCAACAGATCTTCTGCAAGCGAGAACGATCGCTTTGCATGGCCGGATGGCCGGCCAGCCAGGTTCTCACCTCGCGAAAAATTCTGGCAGCGTGCGGGTCGCGCGGTTCGGTGATGCGATAGTGAATCCATTTACCGTCACGTCGCGCGGACACCACGCCGGCGCGTTTCAGGTAGGCGAGATGCCGCGAAATCTTGGGTTGATTGATTTTCAAGACCTCAACAAAGAAACACACGCAAACCTCGTCTTCGCCGATGAGATTGATCAGTCGCAACCTTGTTCGGTCTGCCAGTGCTTTAAAGAGAAAAGCGATGTTGTCTTCGTTATTTGCCATGCGCGTTTTGGACGGTTTACCTGCAGTTAAGTACTACGATTTTGAGTTGCCGAGAGTTCCTTTTTACACCTGAATTTATCTGCATTTTTGAGTCTAACTTTACCGCGGAAAAACAACGAAACTCTATCCGAATCTTGCGTTCGAATTCGAAGTGTTTCAGCCGTTGCCTACCTTGTTGCTGCGCCGCTCCAGCAGTATCGTGTCGCGCCAGACGCCTTTCATCTTGCCGATGCGTTCGCGGCGACCAACTTCGCGAAAGCCACCCGATTTGTGCAAAGCGAGACTGGCAACGTTTTCCGGAAAGATGCTCGCCTGAAGTGTCCAAATATTATTGGCCTCCGAATCCGAAATGAGTTTTTCCAGCAACGCGCGTCCGACCCCCATACCGCGTGCTCCATTTGCGACATAGACACTGACCTCAGCTACGCCTGCATAGACCGCTCGGGCAGAAACCCGACCCAGGGCCGCCCAACCAATCACTTTTTCGTCTGAAACAGCGACGATGCGCGGGGCAGGCAAATGAGCTGCGTTCCAATCCTCCCAGGCCGGTGACTCAGTCTCAAAAGTGGCCTGATCCGTGGCCATTCCTTCGAGGTAAATGGCCCGAACCGCCGTCCAATCGGCTCTGCTCAGGGTTCTGATTCGAATTTCTTTCCGCACCTTTCAGTGAAAATCTTATATACGTCTTGACGGATATGTTATTTCAGGCGTAGTCTGTTCACATTCGCTTAGGCGAATATGAAATATAGAGGAGGACGACATGGAAAGCAAGCAAACTGTGCAGGCGTTAAAAGCACACTTGGCTCTTAACGTGCGAGAGGTTGAGCGGAGCATCGAGTTTTACAAAAAGATGCTCGGTATTGAGCCAAGCAAGGTGCGGCCGGGCTATGCGAAATTCGACGTGCAAAATCCGCCACTCAATCTGACTTTGAATGAAGCTTCGTTCGGCGTGCGCGGCGCCCTGTCGCATCTCGGTATTCAGGTTGGGTCGACTGATGATGTCTTGCGGGTGCGTCAGGATTGGGCCGATCGGGGACTGATCACGCGTGATGAAATGCAGACCAACTGCTGCTATGCAACGCAGGACAAAGCCTGGGTCCAGGATCCCGATGGCAACGGATGGGAAGTGTTTGTGGTCCTAAAAGACAACCTGCAATCAAGCGATCTTTGTTGCACCACAAGCGAACCGCAAACGGTGAGCATCTATTCCCCTCCCTTTGGGAGGGGTTAGGGGAGGTGCGAAGCTTGACAGGCACAAGCCCTCTCCCCAGCCCTCTCCCAA
>DASQPM010000183.1:0-2179 GCA_035643935.1 Pyrinomonadaceae bacterium
TTAATCACCGGATTTCCATGAACCAGGCCCCTGGCCGCTTCCTCGGCCGATGGGCTCACAGCCGGCAGTCGCAACAAAGCGAATTGCATCTCGCTGAATCCCGCGGCTGACAAAAACGAATTAATCGTTTCGACATCGTGAAACGAGAAAGGGACTTCGTAGAAATCCGGCGGGTTGTCATCAAAGAAGTCTGTGATGATTGTGTGCGCAATGTGCGCCAGCTCGTTGTATTCGATCGCATCCCAAACATTGAACAGAAAAGTTCCGCCCGGCTTCAGGACGCGATATGTCTCGCTCAACGCTTTCTCTTTATCCGGGACAAACATCAAGCCGAACTGGCACACCACGGCATCGAAACTCTGGTCTGCGAAGGGAAGATCAGCAGCGTCGGCCTGTTTCCACTCGATGGCGTCTTCAGGTGTGAATTTCCGGGCCGCGTAACTCAGCATTGCGTCGTTGAGATCCGTCGCGATTAGTCTGACTTCGGATCCAAGCCGATCGCGCAAACGCCGCGTGACAATCCCGGTGCCGCAGGCAAGTTCCAGCACCGACGCGTCTGCCGAAACATTGAGACGCGAGACGAGATCAGCCGCATAAGGATCAAACAAAACCGGTCCCAGATAGCGATCGTAATTCTCAGGAATAGATCCGACAAAGGCTGCGTTTTGAGTAGGCATAAAATTCTTAATCACGCGGATTCGTTCCTTAGTAACGTGCCTGGGTAAATGTGACTTCTTACCCGTCCGCATAGCGGATGGATGATAATAGCCCAAGCACTTCATCGCTGAGTACGGGATAATACAGGAAATGAAAAAACCCGCGAAGCGTGAGACACAAGTTACAGAAACGCTTTAGGACAGATGGCTGGAACCAACTTGGCTACACCAATCAAGCTTTACCATGAGATTTATGGCCAGGGCGATCCGCTGCTGTGTATCCACGGCTTTGGCGCCAGCCTCTATTCGTGGCGACACTTCACCGGGCCTTTGGCCAAAGACTATCAACTCATCCTGCTCGATCTGAAGGGTTGCGGGAAATCTCCGAAGCCCCTGGACACGAAATACTCGACGCAGGATCACGCCGATTTGCTCTATCAATTCATTCTGGAACACGACCTGCGCAACCTGACTTTGATCGGAAATTCTTTTGGTGGGGCGCTGTCGCTGCTGCTCTCCCTTATGCTGGCGGACGCGGGCGAGTCGGCACGTTTGAGATCGCTGATCCTGATCGATGCCGGCGCCTACAAAGAATACATCCCTGCTTATCTGAAACTTCTCTCAGTCCCTCTGCTTAACCTGGGGGTTTATCTGGTGCCGAGCCGGCTCGCGGTGCGCGCGATTCTTCGCAAGGCATATTACGACCCGAGCAAGATCACTGAAGCACAGATTGCGGCTTACACGGCGCCGATTGCCGCGCCCGGCGGAAAGCACGCGCTGCGTGAAACCGGAAAACAACTGGTGCTGGCAAACTTTGACGAGCTAATCAAGCGATACAAAGACATCAAAGTGCCGACGCTGATCATTTGGGGCCGCCAGGACCGGATCATTCCGCTGAAAGTCGGCGAGTTGCTGAATCGAGACATCGCCAATTCCACTTTGAAAATCATCGAAGCGTGCGGTCACGCCCCGCAGGAAGAGAAGCCGGAAGAGACTGTGCCGCTGGTGGTCGAATTTTTGCACAGTCTGTGAAGTTGGGGCAGTTAGCCCGACCGTAAAGGAGTGCGTAAGAGAATCAAACACGCGTTTGCTGACGCGGGCTACTGCCCTTTCCTTGACCTCATACTAATAAAACGAGCTAATATTCTCGTCACTAACACACGATGAGTCGACCGCTGATTATTGCTATCGATGGTCCGTCGGGCGCGGGCAAATCCACGCTGGGGCGGATGCTGGCGCGCGAACTGGGCCTGCTTTATATCGACACCGGCTCGATGTATCGCGCAGTGGCGTTGGCAGTGCTTGAATCAACCATCAACGAGAATGATGACGTGGCGGTCGGCTCGCTGGCGCAACGAATCGATATCGATCTCGCGGGCGATCCGGATTCACTGCGAGTAACTATCAATCGCCGCGACGTGTCTGATCGTGTTCGCGATGACGACGTGACTAATATGTCTTCGATCATCTCGACGATTCCGGCGGTGCGGCACGCGATGGTTGAGCGTCAGCGCGAACTGGGA
>DASQPM010000184.1:0-4550 GCA_035643935.1 Pyrinomonadaceae bacterium
AAACGCAGCGGAGCGACAAAGACGCGACGCTCGCGCAGGTAAGGCTCGACGTCGGGCACGTATCCTCTTACTCTCACTTCGTCTGAATCAAACGCTGCGATATCCGCCGCAGGATTGTCACCGATGATATCCAAACGAACATTGGGAAGCAGCTGCCGGATCTGCGGATAAACCTCTCTCATGAAAAAGAGCACTGCATCCTCGTTGGGTCGATGCGCAAGGTTTCCGATGAAAAGCAAACCCGCGCGCGTTGTAAACGTTTCACCGGCGTCGCGAAGTTCGTGGATCGTCGGCACGAGCGCGGTTCGCCGTTCCGGAACTTCTCGCATCATGACCGCCTGGTCTTCGGCCGAAGCACACCAGACGAGGTCACTGGCTTCACCAAAATGTCGCTCCAGCCTGCGATAATGTTGAGCCTTAGCGAGAGTTTTAGCATCGCCGGAAATTTCGTACTCACGTTGAAACCTGACGAAGTGAAGGTCAACCGTGTCAAGAACGATTTTCACGCGCGGGTTGGCCCGTCGAATGCGATGAATGAACACTCCTGCCATGCTCGGCCGGCTGACAATCGCGGCCGCAACGTCTTTGTCCTTGAGGAGGCGCCGATAGTCGACGGCGTCGGCTGTTTCGATGCCTGCTTTCCACAGGGCACTTTCATAGTCAGCACTTTGCGGCCGGTTGAACGGCACAAAGACTACGTGACACCATTCGGCGAGCGTTTTGAGTATGAGGAACATTCGCAGGCTGCCGGCATCGCGGTCAGGACTGGGGACGCGTTCGTCGAAGACAATTATTCGCGGCCAGTCTCGCTTGCGATTGTTGGCTTCCCTTACTTGCTTTAGGCCTTTAGGTAGATGCGCACGCTCACGCCTCACGATCCCGGTGGCAATCCTGCGGGACGCCGCAAACAGTCCTCGTAGAAATAGTTTTGAGGAGAGCGATAAATTTTCCTGAAGAGTTTGCTTTAGGGAGCGCAACGGTTGTTTATCCAAGGTCCAATGTCCAAAGTCCAACGTCCAAAGTCAAGAATCGCTAGCGGACGTTGGACATTGGACATTGGACTTTGGACGCAGTTCCTCGGGTTCGTTTATTTCAGTGCTCCATTGGAGCAGTGGGCGGATTACGCCGGGCATTGGCCCAATGTAGTCGCCGCGCGCAGAATCGCCGGCCGGGCTGTCAACAACTTGAAACGCAACAGCATTGCGCTCGTGAGCATGCAGGACGGTTGCGGGAAAATGCGACATGATTGAGACATGGCCCACCAAACTTCCCTCGGCCAGCAGATTGCCGGGAATCCAGACAGTGCTCGTATAGGTTGCGCACGGGCGCGCCTGGCGACGCCACTCCGCGCTCGTATCGTGCGTGCTGAAAATTTCAGTGCCGTCTTCATTGAAAAACTCTATTACCGGCACGAGCGCATGTCCTTCGTCCAACACTTCGTAGGTCAACTCGATGCCAAGCGGTTTTCGGATATCGACAACCGGGATTGTCTGGCCCGCTTCATCGCGCACACGCACGCTTCTGAGTCGCACGACTTCATCGCCTGGAGCGTCAAGCGGATTTGACCACTCGCGTGAAGCGCCCGTTTTCAAGCTGGAACTCAGGTAATATTTGACAACATTGCGCGGCTCGCCGTCGGAAGTAACCCGGCCTTTTTCCAACAGCACAACGCGCTTGCACAGCCGCGTGATCGCCGCCATGTCATGCGATACGAAAAGAATCGTGCGGCCCTGCTGCCGAATTTCGTGCATCTTGTTTAGACACTTTTGCTGAAAGGCAGCATCGCCGACGGCCAATACTTCGTCCATCATGAGTATTTCCGGCTCGAGATGCGCTGCCACCGAAAAAGCCAGCCGCACATACATCCCAGAGGAATACCACTTGACCGAAGTTTCAATAAACTTTTCCAGTTCCGAAAATGCAACGATCTCGTCAAACTTGCGCTCGATCTCAGCGCGTCGCATGCCCAAAATCGCGCCGCTCAGAAAAATGTTTTCACGACCGGTAAGATCTGGATGAAATCCAGTGCCAACTTCCAGCAGACTGCCGACGCGTCCGAATAGTTTCACTTCACCGGTCGTTGGTTTTGTCACGCGCGAAAGGATCTTCAGCAGTGTCGATTTACCGGCACCGTTATGACCAATGATTCCTAACAGTTCACCCTGTCCGATCTCGAGGTTGATGTCGCTCAGCGCCCAGAGCGTTTGCGCGCCGTTGCCGCTTTTGAGTTTTCTGAACGGTGCAGTAACAACGCCGCCCAGCATCTCGCGAAAGGTCATATATCCCGGATGCAGCCCGCCGATCCGGTAACGCTTGCTGACCTGGTTGATCTTGATTGCCGTGTTCATGTGTGCAAGCTCAAACAACGTCAGCGAAAGTGTCTTCAAAGCGCCGGAAAACATAAACGGCTGCGGCCAGCACTACTAACGTAATTACAAGTGAAACTGAGATGTGCACCCAAGCGAAAGGTCGTCCCGTTATGGCAGCGCGGAATCCTTCAATGATTCCGGCGACCGGATTAATGATGACCAGCCACTTCCACCTTGGCGGAACGATGCTGGTAGGGTAGATAACCGGCGAGGCAAACATCCAAAGCTGAATGATGAAAGGAAGCGCATGACGCAAGTCGCGGTATTTAACGGTAACCGCCGCAGCGAGCAGGCCTACGCCCAGCGCAAGCAAAGCCATCATCAGGACGAAAACCGGGAGCAGCAGGATCTGCAAAGTTAAAGCGACGCCATAGTAGAAGCACAACGCGATCAGCAGCAGAAAGGCCACGCTCAGATCAACCAGACCGGCGCCGACTGAAGCCGCCGGAATAAACATGCGCGGAAAATATACCTTTGTGATCAGGTTAGCATTGCTTACGAGGCTATGAGTGCTGTTGGTGACGGCATTCGCGAAAAATAGCCACAGCAGCAGACCCGAAAGAGCGAAAAGCGGGTAGGGTAGCGAGCCGGTATCGAGACGCACAAAACGGTTGAAGACAAGGGTAAAGATTAGGACCGTCGTCAGCGGCTGGATAATGACCCAGGCGACGCCCATCAGCGTTTGCTTGTAACGGACCTTGATGTCACGGAGTGTGAGGAAGTAGAGCAGTTCGCGATAGCGCCACAGCTCGCCGAGATTGAGTTGCACGCCCGCGGCCTCTGACTTTATGAGCGCGTGTCTTTCCGGTCGATGTTCGGTCGATTCCTTAAGATCTGATGCGACCCGGGTGACCGCTCCGGCGCGTGTAGTTTGTGGCAGCCCCGGGGTTGCGGCTTTGCTCGTCTCTGAATCCATCAAGCGCTATCTTAACCCGCGCCGGGCGAATCGCGCGTGCAGGTTCTTCCATTTGCATCCGAGACTATAAGAGGCTTATGTTGCTTCAAACAGGGTTCGCCAGTCTAAAGAGCCTGAAACATTGCCGTCAAGGTAGCCCGATATTACAAATCGAAGCGTCTCAATTCAGAATTGCGGATGAACGTTAACAAGATCAAGCGCGTCGTTCCTCGTACTCTTCGGCCTTACTTGGGTGCGGCGCGTCGCTGGGTAAGGTCGCTGCCGCCGCGTCCCGGCTTGCAAAAACAGCGCCTGCTTGCCGACCCCTCGTTGACCGAACGCGAACGCGAGCTGCTCAGGAAAGTCAGCGGGAAGATCTATTTCAACGACACGATGTATGACGGCGACGGCGCGCATTACTATAAGGTTGGGCTATCGGCGATCAGTTGTCTTGATGAGGCGTTGGCGCAAGCAAAGTTAACCAATGTGCAAACGATTCTTGATTTGCCCTGCGGTAGTGGGCGGGTTTTGCGATTTTTGGCCCAGCGGTTTCCCGAGGCGAAGCTTACGGCTTGTGAAATTCAAGCTGGTCCGGTGCAGTTCTGCGTACGCACTTTCGGAGCGGAACCCGCCTATTCTTCTGTCAATCTCGACGAAGTAACACTCGCAAAAAAGTTTGACCTGATTTGGTGTGGCTCACTCGCAACGCACCTGAACGAACGCGGCCTTGTTCGTTTGTTTCACTTATTTGCGCGTCACCTGGCGCCAGGCGGGCTCGTTGTCTTCTCGACTCATGGTGATTTTGTAGCGCGCCGAATACCGCGACGAGAGTTTGACTATTTGATACCGGAAGAGCAGATCGAGCGAATTGGCAGCGACTACCCGCAGACTGGTTACGGGTTTACGGATTACGCTGGTGAGAAAAACTGGGGCGTGTCCCTGACCTCGCCGGAATGGATTCGTGCGCGCGTTCGCGAATTAGCAGGCTTGCGCGAGGTCTACTTCAAAGAGCGCGGCTGGGACAATCATCAGGACGTGTTTGGCTTTGTGCGGACGTAAAGCAAACTGTTAGTTTGCGTGGCTTGGTTGTCGCCCAAGCGAGTGCTAATAAAACATCCGCAAACTAACAGTTTGCGTTACAAGTTTCCATAGCGCTCGTGAGCTTTCCGCTGCCGGGCGCGCGCGCGCCGACGCACAATCGAATTCGGAAGCAACAGTCGCAACAACATTCGCGCGGTCGTGCGTGCCGAGGTGGCGCCGCGCCAGTTGTGCAGCATCAGACCCAG
>DASQPM010000185.1:0-5284 GCA_035643935.1 Pyrinomonadaceae bacterium
AACTTATCGCTTCCCGTAGGCATTCGCGATTCCGGAAGGCCGGCGGGAATGCTCATGTACAGCACCTTCCTGCATGAACCACAATTGATTGGTTTCGGCTACGATTTGGAGCAGGAGCTGAACGTGCGGAGGCAGCCGCAATTCTTGGGTTCGGTGATTCCGGTGCCGAATGCCGGCCTGTGCGAAGGCTTGCCGAAGAAGCCACACGTCTTCAAAGGCAAAGCGCATCTGCCACACGGACGTATTTTCTAAGAATCCGATTGGCCGAGTTGAGCATTGGCGGATCACCACTATTTCTAAAAAGAGTTAGGGCAGTCCGAATGGGCTGCCCTTTCTTGTTTGCAAGCAGTGAATTCAACTTACAAGTGCAACAGTGTGGTTCGCCTTCGCTCCAGCGGAGCGAGATGTTTATAGCTACGAGCGCACACGCAATGTCTTCGCTCCGTTAGGAGCGAAACCCGTCAGCGGACCAACTGCCGAGGAGGTAAAAGGCATTACGCTCTATGGAGCTAAGGAGGGAAGAGAGAATTGCGAGGCTATAAACATCTCGCCCCTCTGGGTTGAAGTGACAAACAGCGTTCTATTGCGCTTTAGACTTGAATTTGCAAGCCACTAATGGCGAACGGCAAACTAAAATTCAACCGACGCGGAGGCTGCACCGCTGCCACACGCAGTTACCGGAGAGTTAATGCGTACGACTGTCGCCAGTTACCTGGGTGATTTCATTTCTCGCGGCCGCAAAACTGCATTCGCGAGCCGGCGCGGGTTGAGAGTTGCGCGTTGGTCTTACGAACGGGTTGCTATGACCGCCTTTCAATTCGCGCGCGAGCTGGAAGCGCGCCGGATCGAGAAAGGAGATCGTGTCCTGCTATGCGTGGAGAACAGTCCTGAATGGGTCGCGAGTTTCTTTGGATGTTTGTTGCGCGGCGCCATCGTTGTGCCGCTTGACTTGCAGAGCGATGCGGGATTTGTCACGCGCGTGCAAGCGCAGGTCGAGGCAAAGCTCGCGCTCTTCGATACGCTGACGCACTTGCCACCTGATTTGGACCTTCCGGTTATCGAACTTCACGAACTTAGTTCGCTGGTTGCGCACCATTCACCTGCACTCTACCCGATGGGAGAGATCGATGAGAACGACACTCTGGAGATCGTTTTCACGTCTGGCACCACAGCTGAACCAAAAGGCGTGCGCATCACACACCGCAATCTGATCGCCAATCTCAGTCCGCTCGAGCAGGAGATTGGGCCTTACTTGAAATGGGAGCGCCTGGTTCATCCCGTTCGTTTTCTCAATCTGCTTCCGCTCAGCCACCTGTTCGGACAGTTCATGGGCATCTTCGTGCCGCAACTGTTGGGCAGCGAAGTTTTCTTTCAGGAGTCTTTGAGCTCGTCACAGATTATTGAAACAATCCAACGCGAGCACATCTCGGTCGTTATCACGGTTCCCCGCATCCTCGACGCGTTGCGCGAAAAGATCGAAAGAGACTACGAAGAGCTTGGGAAACTGGAGCAGCTTCGCGCGGCCATCGAGACTTCGGCGGGCAAGCACTTTATTTTTCGCTGGTGGAGATTTCGAAACATTCACCACATGTTCGGCTGGAAGTTCTGGGCGTTCATCTCCGGCGGCGCGACGCTTAATCCAGAGACGGAAGAGTTTTGGCAGCGCCTCGGGTTTGCATTGATTCAGGGCTACGGCATGACCGAGACCGCTGCCTTGATAAGTGTAAATCACCCTTTCAAAATGAGACGCGGCTCGATCGGCCGGATCATGTCCGGCCAGAAAGTTAAGCTCGCTGAGAACGGCGAGATTCTCGTGCGCGGCGAGAATGTTTCACCCGGATACTGGAAAGCGCAGACGCCAGGACACGCAGATGCGGAGACGCAGACCGCGAGCATCGATGACGGCTGGTTTCGCACGGGCGACATAGGCGAACTTGACGACGGTGGAAACCTTTATTTCAAAGGGCGCAAGAAAGAGGTCATTGTCACCGCGGCGGGCGTGAACATCTACCCGGAAGACATTGAGCGAGTGCTGGATCGTCAGCGGGAAATAAAGGCCAACACCGTTATCGAAATCGAAGGCGCTCATGGACCGGAACCACTCGCTGTGTTGATATTGAGAGACGAGCTTGCAAATCCCGAGACGGTAATAGAGCGCACGAACCAACTGCTGGCCCAACATCAGCAGGTGCGACGCTGGTTTGTCTGGCGTGGCGAAGATTTTCCGCGCACTGCGACGCAGAAAGTTCGCAAACAGCTTGTGACTGAGAAGGTCCGGGCCGAGCTGGCTGCCGCAGTTCCAGCCTCTTTCATCACCGATCAAACCGATGCGCTCGCAGATATCGTCTCGCGTATTAGCAAAGACGCGCCGGCAAAGCTCGCCCTTGCGGCAAAACTCGGCCCGGATCTTAAGCTGGATTCACTTGATCGCGTCGAGTTGCTAAGCGCCCTCGAAGACCGGTATCACATCCAGATTGACGAAGCGGCGTTCACTGACGCAACTACGCTCGGCGATGTCCAGCAGATAATTCGTGAAGGCAAGCACGAAGAGGCGTCGCCATATCCCTATCCACGCTGGCAACAGCGCTGGCCCATAAGCTGGCTCAGGATCGTGCTCGTCTATCTGATCGTTTTGCCAGCAACGCGCATCATGGGCTGGCCTCGAATCATAGGCAAGGAACACATGCGCAACCTTCGCGGGCCGCTCGTGTTTGTCTGCAATCATGTGACGATGACGGACCACGCGTTGGTCCTGCTTGCGCTTCCCGCAAGGTTCAAGACCAGGCTGGCGATCGCCCAGGACGGCGAGTTGTTGCGAGAATGGCGGCATCCGGCGCCGGGAACAGGGCTGTTCACGCGCTTGCGCTATCTACTCCAGTACCTGTCCGTCGTCTTCTTTTTCAATGTATTCTCAATGCCGCAAAAAAGTGGTTTTCGTCGCAGCTTTGCCTTTGCCGGCGAGATGCTGGACCGTGGCAACAACCTTCTGATCTTTCCCGAGGGACAGCGCACAAAGCACGGCGGCATTAATCCCTTCATGCCGGGCACAGGACTATTGATCTCGCAACTGGATGCGCCGGTTGTGCCAATACGAATCGACGGTTTGTGGGAACTCAAGCAGGCCCAGAGGCACTTTGCGTGGCCGGGTCAGGTGTCTGTGACTATCGGTGCGCCAGTCCGATATTCAAATCAACATGCACCGGCAGAGATTGCCCGAGATTTAGCAGAGCGTGTGAAAGCGTTATGATTGCGTGGCTACAAATGTATTCGACGCGCGCTATTTTCTTGCTTCTCTTTCTGCTCTTAGCGGCTCTTACCGGCGGTGCCCTTGCTCAGTCAGGAGTCCACAAGACCAGCACGGGCGCTGCTGAGCGGCTCGAAGAGTTGTACGCGAAAGGCTCCGCAGCCTTGTTCAATCTCGACTATGACAGCGCGCAGCAAACATTCAAGGAGATGGCGCGTCTGTTTCCGGACGATCCGACCGGAGTACAGATGCAGGCCTATGCGCTCTGGCTGGAAACTTTGAACAAGTCGCGGTTACTGCAAGCGGCCATCTACAGCACACAGTCGTTCTACGCGGGAACAGAAGATAAACCCGACCCGCGCGTGGTCCAGGACTTTCGCGATCTGACGCGCCAGGCAACACAACTCGCAAAAGCGAGGTTGCAGCGCAATCCGCGCGATCCGCAGACGCTTTACATCCTGGGCGCCATCGAGACTTTGAAGGGTTCATTCGCCGCCACAATCGAAAGGAGATTCCTCGCCGCCCTCCGCGATGGATCAAGCGGAGTCGACAGACACCGCCAGGTAATCAAGCTCGATCCTAACTTTCACGACGCGGAACTTTCCATTGGTTTGTACGATTACATCGTAGGCACGTTGCCGTTGGGGGCGAAGCTGGTCGTCAGCTTCGTCGGAGCGCGTGGCTCAAAGAAGCGCGGTATTGAGACGCTCGAACGCGTGGCGAAAGAGGGGCACTGGGAACGCGACGATGCCAGGGTCTTGCTCATTGGTCTCTACAAACGCGAAAAGCGTTTTCCTGAAGCTTTGGACTTGTCGCGCGAACTGCAAGAGAAGTATCCGCGCAACTACTTGTTCAGGTTGGAGACTGCGGACACGCTCATCTTGCAAGCTGTTACGGAACGGCGGGCAAACCGGATCAAAGAGGCGGCAGAGCTTGAAACCGAAGCAGTGCGTGCGTTCGACCAGCTGCTCCACGCGCGTTCGACGGCCGGCGCTCCTGCGCGCGCGTTGGATTTGATCCATTTCCGCTACGGCGAGGCTCTTCTACTGCTGGGCCAATCGGAGCACGCTGCCAGGGAATTCCTGGCGGCCACGATAGTCAACGGAGCCGAGCCCGGACTTGTGACCCGAGCCCATCTGCGGGCTGCCCAGGCTTTTGATCTTGCCGGCAAGAGAGACGAAGCGCTGGCCGAGTATCGCATTGCGTTGTCTCGACCCAACATTTACGACTCACTCGAGCAAGCCCGCCGCGGATTAAAGGAGCCATACAAACAGACAAAGTAGGCTGGCTATTAAATCTAGGTTGAAGCAGTGATTGTTGGTTTCTTAATTTGGTATACGACGTGTTCGACGGTTTCTCCATGAAGATTCCTTCTTTCCCGCCGCTCTGTCATAACCCCACCGATTTGTTCCACGGCTTTTTGCGATCGGATATTCGTTGCACCTACCAGGAAAACAATGCTCTTTACAAATTTAAACCCATGGTCCAACATGAGGCGTTTCAATTCCGCGTTGTACTTTCCGCCCCAGTGGGAGCGGGCAAGAAACGTCCAACCGATCTCAATTTCTCTTCTCCTGGGTTCAAATCCGAAGTACCGTGATGAACCAATAAGTTTTTGCGTCTTCCGGTCTATGACAACCACTGCCTCCCGATTCTAGCGACTCGCGAAAAAATTCTTTGAAGACCTCTTCTTTGTAACGATCGTGGGAAGGATGTTGCTCCCAAATCAAGGGATCCGAAGCCACTGCGAATAAGCTTTCCCAATCTTCCGGTCTAAGCGGCCGAACTTCAAGAAGATCGCCAACAAGATGAGGCTGCAGTTCAAACGTTTCACGACGATTCGGTTCCTGATTCAAAGACTCTTGATAGCTCATAAGGGACACAATGGAGAAAGACGCTTCGAAATTCAAGGGAAAATTCAGGGGCAACGGAAAACAAGTGTCTTCAATTTGAAAACATTAACTTTTTGATCCTATCGGCGAACTCTGGATGAGAGCCGGTTGAGGTTAATGCTAATGTGACAAGACTTGCACTGAAGAG
>DASQPM010000186.1:0-5029 GCA_035643935.1 Pyrinomonadaceae bacterium
TGGAACGAGCTTGACAAACGACCGGCGGTCGATAGTGCTCGATTCGTTTGCACTGCGATCCTTTAATTCGGATTTAGTCTTGGGTTCTCTAGACATGGGTTTTCCGTTGGTTTGATAAGTCCTCGTTTATGGTTGGGCAAAGTTCAACTCATTCACTGGGACCGCGGGCGTCTCGCCCGCACGCTGCATTACCAGACATGGTTGAGTGGTCGAGTTGTTCGCGCTGAGCGCTCAATGCGGGCGGGACGCCCGCCCAGTATTAGCTTGACGCATGCCTGCCCGCGTGCCGACTGCTCACTGCTCACCTGTCACTGTGTCATTCCCTGTCCGCTCGCGGGCATCGGACTGCCGTACTTCAGCTTCAATAACTTCGCTTTGCCCACGCGGTAAATCGTAACGACGTAAAGATTGTCAAACTCTGTTTCCGGAATGATCGGAATTTGGGGGCCACCAAGTGCGGCAATAATTTCCGGCACCGTGTTGTTGTGACCGGCAACGAAGACCACCTCGCCGTTATGCTGCGCACGAATTTGCCTGATCAACTCCGCAGTGTTCTTTGCCTCGATTTGCGAAACTGGCACGCCAAGTTTGTCGGACAATGGTTTCACCGTTTGCTGCGTCCGTTTGTATTGGGTGGCGTAGATTGCTTTGATGCCGGCGTCGCCAAACATGCGCACCAATTCCTGCGCGCGTGCCTGGCCGGCCGGACTCAAATCGGGATCGGTGTTTGACAGTTCAATATTTTTCTCGGCATGACGCACGAGAATGATGATCGTCAATGGACGTTCAAAAGTTGAAAAATAAGCAAACAGCACTACCGCGCCCAGCACGGCAAACAGCATGATAAAAACCAACACCATCCGAAGACCTGGTCGCGGTTCGGAATTCTCTTCTGCCAGAATAGGCCTGCTTTCGTTGCGCTACGGTTGGTCGAACGGTCGCTTAAGATAACATTCAGGCTCACGGAATTCGAGGTTTTTGGCCCGGCTTTAGTTATCACTGGCCGTCGCAAACGTGAGATGCAAACCGCCCGCGAAGATGCTAGTCTATGACAAAAAGCACACCGCCAGCAGGTCAATCCTGCCGCAGTCTTGTCCTTAGTAGAGGTGAAAGAATTGGCGCAAACGAGTACCGACTTATCAGAAATCATCGCGGAAAATTTTGGCCCTAACGCCACTTACGTCGAAGGCTTGCTCGGCCGTTTCCGCAGCAATCCCGACTTGGTTGACGAGTCGTGGCGAACTTACTTTACGGAGTTGTTGGGTGATGGCGCCGAAAAAGAAACTGCGACAGTAATCAGCACAACCGGCGACGCCCGGTCGACCGACAACGGTGGCAGCGAGAGTGCCACAGCCAACGCCTCAGCGCGCGCTGCGGAAGCGAGTGCGCCGGCGAAAGCAAAAGCCGTCCCAGCAACCAAACCTGCGGCTGTACCCACGAGCGAACAAGTTGAAGCCACGCCGATTCGCGGCGCCGCCCTGAAGATTGTCGAGAACATGGACGCGAGTCTGGCGGTGCCGACAGCAACATCACAACGCCGCATTCCGGTAAAACTTCTCGACGAGAATCGGCGCATCATCAATCAGTATCTTCAGGAAAACGATCGTGGCAAAGTTTCCTACACCCATCTGATTGCCTGGGCTCTACTGCGCGCGCTCGACGAGTTCCCGCAGCTCAACGATGGTTACGAAGTTGTTGAGGGCGTGCCGGCACGCGTTCGTCGAGCGCAGATCAATCTCGGCGTGGCGATCGATCTGACAAAGAAAGATGGCACCCGCACGCTGCTGGTGCCCAATATCAAGGACGCCGGCGAGCTGCGCTTTTCTCAGTTTCTCGAAGCCTACGATGATGTCGTAAAGCGCGCCCGCGATGGCAAGCTTCAGATTGCCGACTTCCAGGGCACAACGATCTCGCTTACAAACCCAGGCACGATCGGCACGGTCGCTTCGACGCCGCGTTTGATGGTGGGCCAGTCGCTCATCATCGCCACCGGAGCGATTGAATACCCCGCTGAGTATCAAGCCATGGCGCCCGAAGCCTTGTCGCAACTGGGGATTTCAAAGGCAATCACGATCAGCAGTACCTACGATCATCGCATCGTCCAGGGTGCGGAATCCGGCGCGTTTCTGGCGCGCGTTCACGAGCTCATTATTGGCAAACATGAATTCTACGACGACATCTTTGCCAACCTTGGCATCGCGCATGTGCCTTTCCGTTGGAGTGTTGACCGGAATCCTTTGCTGCTGCCCGGCGACCAAACGCGCGAGCAGACAACCAAAGAAGCCCACGTGATGGAATTGATCAACGCCTACCGAGTGCGCGGCCATCTGATAGCCGATATCGATCCGCTACACGCGATGCCGGTGCTGTATCACCCGGAGCTCGATATTCAAACTTACGGCTTGACGATCTGGGATCTCGATCGCGAGTTCATAACCGGCGGGCTCGCGGGTACGGAAAGCGCAACGCTGCGCGAAATACTTGGCATTCTCCAACGCGCCTATTGCGGCAAAGTCGGCATTGAATACCGGCATATTCAAAGCAAGGAAGAAAAGGTTTGGTTGCGAGAGCAAATCCGTCGCGAGCTGGTGCAGCCTGAACCAATCCCCGTCGAAATTAAGAAACAATTGCTTTGGAAATTGATCTCAGCCGAGCAGTTTGAACGTTTTCTGGGCACCAAATACCTGGGGCAGAAACGCTTTTCGCTTGAAGGTAGCGAGACGATTATTCCGCTACTTGATCAGCTGATCCTGGGCGCGGCTGCGCGTGGCGTTGAGGACATTACCTTGGGCATGGCCCATCGCGGCCGCTTGAACGTGCTGGCAAATGTTATCGGAAATTTCTGTGAACGCATTTTCGCTTCATTTGAAGGCTCCGTCCATCCATCGTTTCCGGCGGACGAAGGCGACGTGAAATACCACCAGGGCGCGGTTGGCGAACGTGAAACCGCCGACGGCAAGAAAGTTAAGTTGACACTGTCGCCGAACCCCAGCCACCTCGAGGCAGTCGATCCGGTGGTTGAAGGAATGGTACGCGCCAAACAGGACGACATGCGCACTCGACTTGGGACGCCGCGCGAAGAAGCAATCGATCGCGCTTTGCCGGTGCTGCTGCATGGTGATGCTGCATTTGCCGGCCAGGGCGTGGTGATGGAAACGCTCAATCTCGCCAGTCTCAAGGGCTATCGCACCGGCGGCACGATTCACATCATCATAAATAATCAGATTGGTTTTACTACTTCGCCGGAAGCCGGCCGTTCCACAATCTATTCAACTGACGTCGCGCGCATGACCCAGTTGCCGATCTTTCACATCAACAGCGACGATCCGGAAGCTGTTTTCCGCGCGCTGCGCATCGCGCTCGATTATCGTCAGGAGTTTAATAAAGACGTGTTGCTCGATGTGGTTGGTTTTCGCAAACTGGGCCATAACGAGACTGATGAACCCAGCTATACCCAGCCATTAATGTATGCGCGAGTCAAAGCCCATCCCGGTGTCAGAACAGTCTATTCGCGTCGCCTGATCAAGGAAGGCGTGATTACGGAAACTGAGTTGAACGAACTAATTGCCGAGCGTGTCCGCCGGTATGAAGATGCGCTGGCTCGCGCGAAGGCGATAGTTTTAAAACAGGCTCCATCGACTGTAGTCCAGATCACTGAAGAGCTGGATGGATCACCTGTCGTTGGCACTGCGATCAGCAGCGAAATAATTAAGACCATCGCTGAGAAAATTGCTGTCGTCCCGCAGGAATTCAATATCAATCCAAAGATGGTGGGCCAACTCGCGCGCCGCGCGAAAATGGGTTCGGGTGAGTTGCCGGTTGATTGGGCCTTCGCGGAAGCGATTGCCTTTGGCTCGCTTGTTATTGACGGCACGCGCGTGCGTTTGAGTGGACAGGATTCCGGGCGCGGCACTTTCAGCCAGCGCCACGCCGTTTTATACGACACGCAAACTGGCAAATCATGGGCGCCGCTATCTGAACTACGATCCACTTCGTCGCCGGAAGCGCGTTTCGAAGTTTTTGATAGTTCACTATCTGAAGAAGGCGTGCTCGGCTTTGAGTACGGCTATTCGGTTATCTCGCGCGAATCGTTGGTGCTGTGGGAAGCACAGTTTGGCGACTTTGGCAACGGCGCGCAGACGATCATCGATCAATACATTGCCGCGTCGGAAGACAAGTGGAAACAGACGTCGCGATTGACGATGCTGTTGCCGCACGGTTATGAAGGCCAGGGGCCGGAACATTCCAGCGCGCGGCTCGAGCGTTATCTGCAACTCTGCGCCGAAAATAATTTGCAGGTTTGTTATCCCAGCACACCCGCGCAGTATTTTCATCTGCTGCGCAGACAAGTGAAGCCGGGAATGGAGCGGCCTCTAATCGTCATCACACCCAAGAGCCTGTTACGTCTGCCGGCCGCCGCTTCAGCAATTGAAGACTTAACCAGCGGCGGTTTCCAACCAGTGATTGACGATCGAGAGGTTAGCGATCCGGCTGCAGTCAAACGCGTGGTGTTGTGCAGCGGCAAGGTCTACTACGATCTGATCGAAGCGCGAAAGAAAACGCAAACTGCCGGTGTTGCGATTGTTCGCTTGGAACAGTTTTATCCGTTTCCACTGCTACGCTTGCGAGAATTGATGACGCGTTATGCAAACGCGAAACAACTCGTCTGGGCGCAGGAAGAACCGAAGAACATGGGCGGCTGGACGTTTGTCGAGCCGCTCCTCGAGAACCTTGTCCCCGTATGCGAACGGCCCAGCTATGTTGGTCGTGCGGCTTCGGCGAGTCCGGCAACCGGCTCCTATCACATTCATCAGGCGGAGCAGGCGAAGCTGGTATCGGAAGCACTAGCCATTGGTTAGGCGTCTTCTTTGCGGACCAGCAAAAAGCATTAACGCTAAGTGAGCAAAGAGCAGAGAATTCGTTTTCGCTCCAGGGGAGCGAGATGTTTATAGCCACGAGCGCCCGCCGAAAGACCTCGCTCCGTTAGGAGCGAAACCAGGCCAGCCGAACCTTTGCTGATGTAGGAAAC
>DASQPM010000187.1:0-8919 GCA_035643935.1 Pyrinomonadaceae bacterium
AACAACTAAACGATATTTATCGAACAGCTGTGGAGTGATGATGATGTTTGCTACTCCCGTTTCGTCTTCCATTGTCAGAAACACAAAACCTTTGGCGGTTCCCGGCCGCTGCCGCACAATTACCCAACCGCCAACTTTTACCGCACTGCCATCACGCAGTTGCCGCAGATCAATCGCGCGTGACGCTCCCAGTTCACTTAACTCCGCGCGCCGGTAAGCCACCGGATGGCGTCCGATGGTTAAGCCGGTGCCACGAAAATCGGCATCCATTCTCTCGGGGCGCGTCATTGGCACAAGCGGCGAATTACCATCCTGCTCGTGAAGTTCTTCATACAGTTCGCCCGCCGGGCGCGCCACGCGCTCAACCTGCCACAGCGCGTCGCGACGATGAACGCGGAGAGGGTGTAGGGTGGTGGGTGTTGGGTGTAGTGTAAGAGGGTGTCGGGTGTCGGGTGTCGAGCGTCGGTTAGGAATTGAGTTGGGAGAATATTCATTCGATTGATTGTCATCAACCTTCCCCCCAACAACCCATACCCTACCCCCTACACCCTGATTTATAAAATTCAACGCTCCCACCGCCGCTAATTTTCTTAGTTCATCCTTGCGCAGCTCGGGCACGCGATGTTGCAAGTCATCAATACTGATGAAGGGCGCTTCATTGCGCGCGCGCACGATGGCCTGGCCCGCTTCTTCGTGCAGACCTTTTACGTAGCGCAGACCAAGCCGCAAGGCGAGGTGTCGGGTATCAGGTGTCGGGTGTCGGATAGAGGTTAAGCCGGGAGAATCTTCATTCGATTGATCTTCACCCAGCACCTGATACCTGACACCTGACACCCTTTCTTCACCTGGCACCTGACACCTGAGACCCGACACCCCTTCCTCCAGCGTGCACAACCAATCCGACTGCATCACATCTACCGGCTTCACCTGCAAACCATGGCGCTGCGCATCCTTGACGATGGTAAAGGGCTGATAGAAACCCATCGGTTGATTGTTCAGCAGTGCCGCCGTAAACGCCGCCAGATAGTGACACTTCAAATACGCGCTGGCATAAGCGATCAAAGCAAAACTGGCCGCGTGTGATTCGGGGAAACCATACAACGCAAACGAAGTAATGGCCTGCACAATTTCATCCTGTGCCTTTGGTGTGATTCCTTTACGTGCCATGCCGCGCCGCAGTTTTATTTCGATTTCTTTCATGCGCGCTTCGGATCGTTTGAAGCCGAATGCGCGGCGCAATTCTTCCGCCTCGCCGCCGGAAAAGTCTGCGCAAATCATCGCCATCTTCAATAGTTGCTCCTGAAATAGCGGCACGCCGAGCGTCCTTTTTAATACCGGCTCCAGCGACGGATGCGCATAAACAACCGGCTCGCGGCCCTGCCGTCGTTTCAGATACGGATGGACCATGTTGCCGACGATTGGGCCGGGCCGGATGATGGCCACTTGCACCACGATGTCGTAAAACTTTTGCGGATGCAGTCGCGGCAGACACGACATCTGCGCCCGGCTTTCAACCTGAAACAGACCAATGGTGTCGGCTTTTTGTAAAGCAGCGTAAACTTCAGGGTCGTCCTGCGGTAGGTGGGCCAGATCAACTTCTTCTTTATAAGACTCGCGAATCAAGGCAATCGATTCTTCCAAAGCCGCCATCATTCCCAAGCCCAGCAGATCAACTTTGATCAGCCCCAGATCGGCGCAGTCTTCCTTGTCCCATTGCACTACCACGCGCCCGGGCATCGCCGCCGGTTCCAACGGCACCACCGAATCGAGTTGGCCCTGACAAATAACCATGCCGCCCGAATGCTGGCCCAGGTGTCGCGGCAGGTCCTGGACCATGCCGTAAAGCTCGAAAAATTTTTTAATGCGCGCGTTTCTGATGTCGAGGCCCGCGTCGCGAAACTGTCGTGCAGTTGAATCTTTTGGATCCTTCCATTCCCAGGTATGAACCAGTCCGGAAAGACGCCCAAGTATTTCGTCATCAAAACCGAGCGCCTTGCCAACTTCGCGCGCGGCCGAGCGGCCGCGATACGTGATCACGTTGGCGGTCATTGCTGCGCCCAGTTTGCCGTAGCGCTGATAAACGTATTGAATCGCTCGCTCGCGTTGATCGCCGCTGGGTAGATCGAGATCGATGTCGGGCCACTCGCCGCGTTCTTCAGAAAGAAAACGTTCGAAGAGAAGTTCCATACCGATGGGATCCACCGCAGTGATGCCTAGCGAATAACAGACGGCGCTGTTTGCCGCCGAACCTCGTCCCTGAATCAGAATTCCCTGCTGCTTACAAAACTCAACGATGTCCCAGACGATCAGAAAATAGCCTTCGAGTTTCAGTTTTTCGATCAATGCCAGTTCGCGTTCGAGCTGTGGCCGTGCAGCTTCATAAGCGGGCCGGCCCTTGTGACTGGTGTAACGTCGCCGCGCGCCTTCTTCGGTACGTTTGCGTAGAAACGACGTCATCGTCTCGCCTGCCGGAACCGGATATTTCGGAAACTCGTAACCAAGATCTTCCAGCGTGAATTCAAGTCGCGATGACAGCTCGACGGTGTTGTGAATGGCCTCCGGTAGATCGGCAAAGAGCTGTTGCATTGTCTTTGCTGATTTCAGATATCGTTCGGAATTTCTTGCGAGTAAACGGCCCGCAGTTTCGAGTCGCACATGATTACGAATACAGGTGAAGACGTCCGCGACTTCGCGTTGCGCTGCCATCGCGTGGCTGACGCCGTTGGTCGCCAGTAGTGGCAAATGCAAACGTCCGGCAATCCCAACTATTGCCTGGTTGCGCGCTTCCTCTACGCGATTGAAATGGCGTTGCAGTTCGGCATAAACGTTTTGTTTGCCAAACACATCGATGAGCCACTCCGCTGTTCTCTGTGCTTCCTCTGCCCCCTCTGCGTCTCTTCGGTGAAATGCTTTTGCGAAGGGCCCATCGCCACTGCCTGTCAAACAAATCAATCCTTCCGCATGCGCGGCGAGTTCTTCAGGTGTAACCGCGCACTCACCCGGCTTGGCATGCTTCGGCACACGCAACTTCATCAACGTGATCAAGCGACAGAGATTTTGATAGCCGGTGCGATTGCGGACGAGTAGTGGAATTGAGAACGTTTCTTTTTGGCGAGTTGAGTGAGTTTGTCCAACGTCCAACGTCCAATGTCCAACGTCCGCTTGCCGGTCTTGCTTCTGACTTTGGACTTTGGACTTTGGACCTTGGACTGTGATCTCTGCTCCGATATGCGCCTTGATGCCATTCTTTTTCGCGGAGAAATGGAAACGGGGACTGCCATAAAAGCCGTCTCGATCCAGCAGCGCCATGGCCGGCATTTCCAATGCAAGCGCCGCGGCAACCAGCTCTTCAGGCACCGAAGCGCCTTCGAGAAAACTGAATGCCGAACGCGCATGTAGTTCGATGTAACTCATTGCCGATTTCCGATTGCCAAATGCCGATTTGATTTGTGATTACGCTCGTTGAATTCTCTCCGATTTGGCAATCGGAAATCGGCAATGACAGTCAGTCATAAATTCCTTCAACAAACCAGGTGCCACTACGCAGCTCGCGGTAAATGCGATAAAGAATCTGGCTTGGACCACCCTGGCTGATTACCTCTTTAATTTTCGAACCTTCTGACTTCTGACTTCTGACCTCTGATCTCTGACCTCCGATCTCTGATCTCTGGCCTCTGACTTCAACCGCCACGTCCCATTCATCTCTCGCCCAAAGATCTGATCGCCACCACTCACCCGATGTGCGCCATGGACCAGCAAGTGCTACTACTTTCCCATAAACACTGCGGTCTTTTCCCCAGGCATTGATCTCCGTCGGATATCCACGCGCAGCCTCAACCATTGCCCGCAGCGGCGGCCGAAACCTGCGAAAGGCCAGGGCGAATTTTGGGGTTGGAATTTCGAATTGCGGATTTTGAATTTCGGATCGGGAATTTGAAAGTTGAAATTTGGAATCTTGAATTTGGAATTTTGAATTGTCGTTTGCTAATTGCTGTTTGCTATATAGAAGCGCGGGCGTCCCGTCCGCATGCTTTTTCCTCTTAGCAACTTTCGACCTTTCTTCTCTAACCTCAAATCTCTTGACGCGAAAAGCATCCGGCCGATGCGTATCCAACAATTCGGCAGAGCCGACATTTTCCAGACCGACGAGTTTTGCCAGGCGCGCGAGTGTCAATTCCAGCTTTGCCGGTTCAGGCGCAAGCGGAATAAACAATCCCGTCTGTAAAACTCGAGGTTTGACCGGTTCACAATTAATCGAAACTGCAACCACCGCTGCTAAAGGCGGGTGCGCTTCGGCATCGAGCAATAAAAGTTTCAAAAACACTTTGTGATCGCGCATGGGGTAAGGCAGATTGAGTTTCAACTCGTGCGCGCTTTTGTTTTCAAGTTTCATCTGCACGTGCAGTTCATTGGTGGCCAGCGCATACGCTTGCAAACTTGCGCAAAGTTGATTGAGCAGTCTGGCGAAGATGAAAGAGAGCGGTTCAAGCTGGGCGATGGGATACTCGAGCTCGATCGAGTTTTCGAAAATGGGTGCGGCTTGTTTTAGTTTTAAGTGGCGATCCGTTTTGCCGGCGGCAAGTTGTTGCAGCTTCACGCCAGCCTGGCCCAACCGCTCTGAAACGCCGGCAATCGGCAGCCCTGCAAATTCTTTGAAGGTGCGCACGCCCCAAAGCTTCAGGGTCGCGAAAATTTCTTTCGCTTGCTTCTCTTCAATATTGAGCAACGAATATTCCAACGCGCTTATCGGTAAGCTCCCAAGGCAAGTCAGTTCTTCTCCCGTGGCAGTAAAAGTTATTCCACGACAGTGCCGCGCAGCATGTATGGCCGTATCCGGATTCGCGGCCAGGGCAACGTTTACCTTGGCCGCTAGTCCACCTGATTGCTTCGGCGCACTGGCCTGTTTCGCGATTACAGTTGCCAGCTCATACGCGGAGCCAAATTGCAGAGCACAACCTTCGACGTCAATCACGACCGTGTCCGGCCACACCTCTTCGACAAAAGGAGAGAAGGAGTAAGCAAACTCCGCCAAAGACAGTTCATCCGAGAGATTTTGCCCATGAATGCCCGCAAACATGACTTTGCCTTTCGCTTTTAAGGGTAAGGCGAAGATTAGCGAAAATTAGCGAATACGTCAATAGATCTAACCGGATATTTGTCGGAGAGTAAAAAACCACTTGCGCCTGACGTTACGTCAGGCTTTAGGATGTTTGCGGGTAGAGAAAATGACAAAAACAACCAGCGAATTGTTGTATCGGCCAAATGAGTTTGCGGCCCTGGCGGGAGTAACGGTGCGTACCTTACACCATTACGATCGCATTGGACTGCTGCGCCCGAGTGGTTACACGAGTGCGGGTTACCGCCTCTACCGCAAAAGCGATCTTGTCCGTCTACAACAAATCGTGACGTTGAAATTCATCGGTCTTTCTCTGAAACAAATAAAAGATCTCCTACATCGCAATTCGTTTGACCTGGCGACGGCACTTAGCCAGCAACAAGAAATTCTTGTGGATAAGCGCCGTCATTTGGACCGGGCAATAAAAGCAATTGAGAAGGCCCGGCAGGTAAAGGTATCGAGCGAAGAACCTGATTGGGAGGACTTCAGAAAAATAATCGAGGTGATCAATATGCAAAACAATATGGACTGGACGCAGAAGTATTACAGCGAAGAGGCACGCCAGAAGCTCGAAGAGCGACGACAAACGATATCACCAGACGTGGTCGAAAAGGGGCAGCGTGATTGGGCGAACTTGATTCGTGAAGTGGAAGAAGCTGTGGCCGCGGGCACCGATCCGGCGAGCGAAAAAGCACAGGCACTTGCTGCTCGTTGGTCAGAATTGATCAAAGCCTTTACCGGTGGTGATGCTGAGATTCAAGCTGGTCTCAACAAGCTCTATAAAGATCAAGCTAACTGGCCAACTACGTTTCCAAAGCCTTACAGCGATGAGGTTGGAGCTTTCATTTGTGCTGCTGCTGGCAAGAAGTAAATCCGATTCATCAATCGATGAATCATTGAGCTCTGCGCTGCAAGGTAGTTTCTCTTACAGTGGGGCTCAATGGACGATGACGTTCTACCAGCATTGTCAGGGATTGCAATAGTCTTCCCTGGCTAATTAAAAACGGGGCAGTGGTTTTCGCGCGGGCTGAAAGATTGACTAAGGGAAAGTGTTCCTTCTTAGTTAAGTTCTGATTTACTTGCGACCAAACTACCGCCTCGTTTTTCATCTCCAGCGACAAAACCGCGCAGGATCGCACACTGCAATCCTCAGTAATTACCAATAAAGCGGTCGGACTATTTTCTACCACGCGACGAAAGCGAAACCACCAGGACGAGATGATACGGCGCGCCTCTTTCGCGGAAAGATCGCCGAGATCGAGTATCACAATGCCGAAGCCGCCGCCCTGCAACAGGAGATCAGTGGCTTTGAAGGCGTGCTCCAGATTGTTGTCGCAGCGTATCCAAAGCAGCCGATCAAAATTTACGTTTGCGTGCTCGGCTGATTCCGGATCGAGCGTATTGTTCATATCAACCAGCGCGCACACTTCTTCATGGTTTGTCGCTGCCGCGAGAGTTGCCAGCATAAAACTGGTGCGCCCTGACGACGCTGGGCCAAAAATTTCTGTGATGGCGCCGCGTGGCAATCCTCCCCCGGCGAGCGAATCGATCTGTGAAACGCCGGTCGCAATAGCCTCTGCGCTCTTTGTTTCGTGATGCTTAAACGCGTCACTAAAGCGAGCTGCCAGGGTGGATTCAATTTCCGCTTTTGAAATTGCCGCTCTCATGATTTATATAGTGGCATAGACTTTAGTCTATACTCTTTAAACTAAACACAGACTGAAGTCTGTGCTACTAAGATGCCACGCAAAACTTCACAGGGCTCGGCTAAAGAATTTTTTCCCGACAAAATAACTTTGCCTTCACTCAAAGAAGCTGCCGCCGATTGCAAAGCCTGCGACCTTTGGAAACGAGGCACGCAAACTGTCTTCGGCGAAGGACGCAAGCGTTCGACAGTAGTGTTCGTCGGCGAACAACCAGGCAACGAAGAAGATCTATCGGGCAAGCCTTTCGTCGGCCCCGCCGGGCGTTTGTTTGATAACGCACTGATCGAGGCCGGTATCGACCGGTCGCAAACTTACGTCACCAATGTTGTCAAACATTTCAAATGGGAACCGCGTGGCAAACGCCGCATTCATAAGAAACCAAACGCCGGCGAAATCTCTGCTTGCCGTCCCTGGCTCGAGGCTGAAATCGCTGTAGTCAAACCAAAAGTTATTGTCGCCCTCGGCGCCACTGCGGCGCAGGCGTTGCTTGGTCCAAAATTTCGCGTCACCAAACAGCGCGGCGAATTTATCGAATCTACCCTCGCTCCCTACGTAATGGCCACCGTGCATCCCTCTTCGATTCTGCGTGCTCCCGACGAGGAAACTCGCCGCCTGGAACATCGCCGCTTCGTTGATGATTTGAAAAAACTCGCCCGGGTAATTAAGTAGCATAGACTTCAGTCTGTGCTAGTGACCCCAGCTTTCTTCCCAGATAGTTAGGCCACCGCCGGCGGAGCACAGACTAAAGTCTATGCCACTTTTTGCTTGACGCTCTCCTTAGCATTCGCTAATATTCGCCTAATTTTCGCTTACCGCCGAAAATAACATCTGGGTGCCTCTAAGGCAAGCGTTTTTCGAAAGGAGTTACGAAATGCCTGTAACGGCAAGACAAAGGCAGGTCTACGATTTCATCAGCCGCTATGCGGAGGCCCACAAACTGCCTCCCACTATTGCGGAAATTGGGAAGCAGTTTCAGATGACATCGCCGGCAAGTGTTCACAGCATTCTATCGGCACTCGAGCGCGAAGGGCTCATCAAACGCATTCCCAACGTCAGCCGCGGTATCGAGATTATCAAACAGGAAGAACAGCAGGACGAGTTTGAGATCCCTTTGCTGGGAACGGTCGCAGCGGGCCAACCCATCGAGGCAATCCTCGCTCACGAAACCGTCCAGGCGCCGAAGAACATGTTGGGTCGTGACCGCATGTTCGCGTTGCGCGTGCGCGGCGATTCGATGATTGAGGAAAACATTCAGGACAACGACATCATCATCGTGTCGTCACAGCAAACCGCCGAGAATGGCCAGCTGGTTGTAGCGCTGATTGACGGCAACTACGCTACGGTGAAAAAGTTTTACCGCGAGCCCGACTTCATTCGTTTAGAGCCGGCGAACCCGCAGTTCAAACCAATATTCATCAAGACTCCCGAACGCATTCAAATTCAGGGCGTAGTACGGGGATTGATTCGCAACTACAACAATTCTGCCCGTTCTGTCTAATGCCGGGCCAGACCTTAGAAGAATGAAAGCCGCACAAGCAGTCGACATTTCAGCCGAACCGGATGTGATCTTTCTCGGCTTTGCACTAAGCGACTGCGTAGTTGAGATTGATAAACAAGCGGCAAGGTATCTGCGTGCCGTTCATCGCACCGCTCTGGAGTTGGCAATTCCCAATCGTTTCGGAATCGAGGTGGGTGGATTTTGGCTAATGCCTGAACAGCTAGCGCAATTGAGAAAGTTGCCGGAATGCTATTCACAACTGGAAGCGCCTCTAGTCGAGCGCGCCATTGAAGCGTACCTTGCCGCGCAACTACCTGCGTTGCCGCCCAAATCGCATTGAGACTGCGGTGGCACAGACTTTACTCTGTGTATTCGTAGAAGGGCACAGACTAAAGTCTATGCCACGGTTAACTTTCAGGAATCAACTCCGCTTCCCTCTGCTTGCGGTGAACCACAAGCAAAGCGATACCACTCATGATTAACGCGCCGCCAACCAGAGTGCGCCAATTCATCTCTTCATGAAGCACTAACATGCCCAGCAGCACCGCCGTTACCGGCGTCACTAATGCAATCAACATTGACTTGGTCACATCAATCCG
>DASQPM010000188.1:0-8060 GCA_035643935.1 Pyrinomonadaceae bacterium
AATGTGGAGTTCCGCGAAGCGAGCGCTGAGAAGCTGCCCTTTGCCGAAGAGGAATTTACTCATGCGTTCTCCATGGAGTCGCTTTATTACTACGCTGACATTCTGCGAGCACTGAAGGAAATTCGCAGAGTGCTCAAGTCCGGCGGCAAATTCGCTTGCGTCGTTGATCTCTACCAGGAAAGCCGGGCCTCACATCAGTGGATTCCCGATCTAAAAGTTCCGGTGCATCTCTTGAGCCTTGCCGAGTATCGTTCGCTGTTCGAAGCAGCGCGGTTCGTTAACATCAGCGACCAGCGTATCCATGATCCGAGACCCGTCCCTGACGACTATACCAGCGGCAGTTTCAAAACTCGTGAGGACTTTCTTGAGTATCGAGCAGCTGGGTCACTAATGATTACCGGCGAGGTAGCGGCATGAGCGATGGCATTGAGCGCATCGTCACGATTTTCGGGGGCGCGAAGTGCAATGAGTCCGACGCCGAATATGCTGACGCGCGGCGCGTCGGAGAACTTCTGGCGGACGCCGGCTATACAATCTGCACTGGCGGCTATCTGGGCGTAATGGAAGGCGCCAGCCGCGGCGCACACGGACGCGGCGGCCGCGTGTTAGGCATCACCATGAACCAATTCAAAGCGGAGCCGAACCGTTTTCTCACCGACAAAGTTGCGACTGCGCATTTCTACGAAAGACTGCAACTACTCATTACGCGTTCAGTCGGCTTCATCGCTATTCGTGGCGGCATGGGGACCGTTACTGAGTTGTCGTTGGTCTGGAACAAGATTCAAACTCGCGTCATCGGGCCGCGGCCGCTCGTCCTGCTCGGCGACTGTTGGCCGCCGATCGTGCGCGAGTGGCAAAAACATCTGGTCGTGAGTAACGCAGACGTCGCATTACTCGATTTCGCAGGTACACCGGAAGAGGCCGTGGCGATCATTAATGAAAAGTCTCAGGGAGTAGTCTTATGAACTGTCCCAAGTGTGGCGCACCAATGCTTCCCGGCGCCGTCTTCTGTGGCCGGTGCGGTTATCGCTTGACGGCGGCGGACTCCGGTATGCCAGCCGCGCCGTCAACAGCTTCGGGCCATGGCATTCATATCGATGAAGACTCGAAAGGCCAGGGCGGTGGTTACAGATATGAAGTATTACATCAACCGGCGTTCTCATTAGCTGTGATTCAACTTCAAGCTGAACAGTCGATCCAGGCCGAAGCTGGCGCCATGGTTTCGATGTCGGCCAACATCGAGCTGCAGGCGCAAATGAAGGGCGGACTGTTCGGGGCATTAAAGCGCGCGGCCGGCGGCGAATCGGCCTTTGTCTCCACCTTTACTGCGCGCGGCGGTCCGGGCGAAGTAACGTTCGCGCCGGGCGCTCCGGGAGATATTGCCGCCATCGAACTCAACGACCAGTCGTTCTTCGTCCAGTCGAGTTCGTATCTTGCCGGCGATGCGAGTTTGACTGTTGATACAAAGTGGGGCGGCGCAAAGTCGTTCTTTGGTGGTGAAGGTTTGTTCGTCCTGCTGGTCCAGGGCCGCGGGCTATTATTGGTTTCATCTTTTGGGGCGATTCATCGAAAAGTTCTGCAAGCCGGCGAGCGATACGTAGTGGACACTGGCCACCTGGTAGCCTGGGAAGGAACAACGCAATACACTTTGCGCAAGGCGGCCGCGGGATTCTTTCGCAGCATGATGAGTGGCGAAGGCATCGTGGCGGAGTTTAGTGGACCAGGCGAGCTGCTCATCCAAACAAGAAATCTCGCAGCGCTCGCCGGCTTACTCAAACCATTTTTCCCGACGCAGTCCGGCGGCAGTAGTGGTTTTAATATCAACTTGGGCAGTTGAGAAAGCGAATCGTTTGTTGTTATGGCAGAAGCTGTTGTGGCAGATCAGAAAGCAAATAAGGCGGGGTCGAGAACGCTGAAGGCGGTCGACATACTCGGTGTGCCACTGGCGTACGGCGCGAGTATGGCTGGAGTTGAGTTGGGCCCTGCCGCGCTGCGTGTCGCGCGGCTCAAACGCAGAATCGCTCAACTTGGCTTTGTCGTTCGTGACCTTGGCGATATTGAGGTTGAGCAGTCCCAGGCGAATCCCGAACCTGGCGACAAGCTAAAGTATCTTAGTGAAATCAGCGCCGCCTGCGTCGAGCTGGCGCAGAAAGTCGAAGGCATTCTGGCGGCCGGCGAACTGCCCTTGGTGCTTGGTGGCGATCATTCGATCGCTGTCGGATCGCTTTCTGGTTTTGCGGCCTACTGCCGCTCGCGGAATGAAACCCCGGGCCTCATTTGGTTTGACGCGCATGCTGATATGAATACGCCTGAGACGACACCTTCGGGAAATATTCATGGCATGCCGCTGGCAGTGCTCTTTGGTCGGGGCGCGCCCGAACTGACAAACATCGGAGGGTTTTCACCTAAGCTGGATCCCAAACTTTGCGCGCACGTTGGCGCCCGCGACATTGATAGTGGCGAGCGCCTATTAATAAGTGAATTGGGAATTCGCTTTATCACCATGCGTGAGATTGACGAGCGCGGCATGAATGCATGTATGGACGAGGCTATCAGCATTGCCTCGCAGGCGAGTGGCGGCTACGCCGTTACATTCGACGTTGATGCGCTCGATCCAGGTGACGCACCCGGCTCCGGTACGCTGGTGCGTGGCGGACTTACGTATCGTGAATCGCATCTGGCGATGGAAAAGATCGCAGAGGCCGGCGGGATGCGTTCGCTTGAGGTTGTGGAGATCAACACGGCGCTTGACATTAATAACAAGACAGCAGAACTCGGCGTTGAACTAATTCTTTCAGCTCTTGGCAAAACTATTCTTTAAATAGGTTGGGGTAATCAATTGACTAAAAAGCTCCGGGTCGGAGTTGTTTTTGGCGGCAAATCCGGTGAACACGAAATTTCAGCGCGTTCGGCAGCTTCAGTAATCGAAGCCATCGATAAAAAGAAATATGACGTTGTGCCGATCGCCATCTCACGGGAAGGGAAGTGGCTCGGGCCGGCACATGCCATCCCTCACTTATCACAAAGCGCGCGAGCACTGCTATCCTCGCGCACTACCTCTTCTTTGAAACACGATGTTGCCATCCTTCCGGATCCGACGCAACGCGGCTTGATTTCTTTTGACGCCAATGGAAGTGGAGCAGCAGAGCCACTTGATCTGGTGTTCCCGGTGCTGCATGGGCCATTTGGCGAAGACGGCACGATTCAGGGTCTGCTTGAGATGGCAAACGTCCCTTATGTCGGCGGCGGCGTGCTGGCCTCATCCTGCGGCATGGACAAGGTGGCGATGAAGTCTTTGTTTCTTCAGGCGGGCCTGCCGCTGTGCCGTTACACCTGGTTTCTTCGCAAACATTGGGAAGCCGATCGGCAGGGCGTGACGCGCAAAGTGTCGCGCGAACTTGGCTGGCCTTGCTTTGTTAAGCCCGCAAACCTTGGCTCATCACTAGGCGTATCAAAAGCCACAGGCAAATCATCGTTAGCGCGCGCAGTGGATCTTGCCGCTCAATACGATCGGAAAATAATTGTTGAAGAAGCGGTTGATGCCAGGGAGATCGAATGCGCAGTCTTGGGAAACGATGAACCAAATGCCAGCCTGCCAGGAGAGTACGTGGTCCATGACAAGTCGGCCGGTTTTCTTGACTACACAGAAAAGTACACGCAAACAGGCCACGTCGATTTTGTTGTGCCGGCGCCTGTTTCCAAAGCACTAACTTCGCGCATCCAGCGAATGGCTATTCGCGCATTTCAGGCAATCGACGGGGCAGGCCTCGCTCGCGTGGATTTCTTTCTGGCTCGCGACCGAGGAAAGTTATTGGTCAATGAGATAAACACAATGCCTGGACTGACTGAGGTTTCCGGATTTCCAAAGATGTGGGCGGCGTCGGGCTTAAGTTATACCGCGATGCTTGATCGTCTAATCGAACTTGCGCTGGAAAGGCATCGCGAAAAGTCGCTGAACAAAACAACGCGTGATTGATTCGTTTCCTTCATTTCTTCGGGGCGCGGTATGCCTTCCGCGTTCTAACCAGCAACTCGGGCCGCGACAGCTTCACATCAAGCTTACGCCATTTGCCATCGCGTGTTTGATTCAATGGCCGGTAAGCAATTGTGTACTGATGGCCCAGCTCATCTGCAATATTGGCGAAGGCGTCGCGTAAGGCGGGCCCGCCGGGTGTGCCGACAAACCTGCCACCGCTCCGCTCAGCAAAATTTCTCAAGACCGCAGCGCTTTGTTGATTGTTCGATCCGCCGCCGCTGGCCGACATGTCAACGGCATAAATTGTAGCGCCAATGCCGAGCGCACTCTCTATTGCTTTGTCAGAAGTTGCCTTGCTTGAAGTGTCCATACCATCTGACAGAATCACAATCGCTTTTCGCATCTCCGGACGATCCGCAAGAGCTTTTGCGGCGTCAACTATCGCATCATTCAGCCGCGTCATTCCTTTCGCGCGCAGACCAAAGGCCATCGGCGCCAGGTCGCGGCCACTCGAGAAATCCTGGACGCGCTCTACTTTCGAATCAAAGTTGTAGACGGCAGCGACATCTTCATCACGCAATCTGTCAAGAAAGCGGATCGCCGCGGAGCGGGCAAGGGAAAGCCGGACCTCCATGCTGCTTGAGGTGTCTAGCAAGACGACTGAGGCGAACGGCGACTCGTGAACGCTGAAGCTGGAAATGAGTTGTGCGGGAACTTCCTTACCGTCTTCGAATACTTTGAAATCTGAAAGCCTGAGGCCCGGAACGTACTGTCCAGTCCCATCGGTGACGGTGATGTTGAGAATGACCAGGTCGGTGTTGACTCGAACGACGTCATCAGCCTGCTGAGTATAGGCCGGGGAAGATGAGAGCAATAACAGGCAAACGATAAGAGGCCATTGAACTGTCGGCTGGACCAAAGATTTCAGCTTTGACCTCAATGTTAAGCCTTAGGTGATTGGGCTCGGACCAGACGTATTAGTTCAAGTAATACATTAGCTTCGTCAATTAGAGCCGCGGATATGACACGACGCGGTGTTTTTTCAACGCGATCAACCAGCGAGTCAACGACGCGGAGCATCTTCTTTACGTTCACGTTGAGATCCACTGAATGCTTGTCGTAATCCCGTTCGCAGTCCGACCCGCCCGCGGCATTACGGATTGCCCTGGTAAGCTTTTCTAGGCGATCAAGTTTCTTGAAGTACTCCCGGTCCAGCTGTTGGTTTTTCTTGAAATATTCGTCCAACCTCGAACCCAAGTCCGCCAGTTCATGCGCACGGTCGATGTTTTCGCGGTACTCCTTTTCTGCATATTTGATCGCGCGTTTCCCACGCATCTCCTCTTCAATTGAGGTCATCGGGTCGCGATCATCTGGCCGAGCGATTCCGGGGATGGACGGCTCAGGAGTTGGTCGCGCCACCTGGGCGGCCGCCTCTGTCGCGGCACTCAGCAGAGTTGCAACGAGGATTGAGTATCCAGGAATGCGATAGACGAAATCCATTGGGTTGACCATTAAAGAGCGTTCGGTCTACGAAGTATGACGGGACTCGGGGTTGCGCCGGTTGCTTATCGAAAAATGTTCAATCGTGCCAGGTGGCCAAAAGAGCAAGCGGAATTGCCCGATACAGTTTTCTAAAAGACTAGTCCGCATTTGTGGAATAGTTTAGAAATCACATCACTTGTCGCCGCACCGACTGCTCAACGAGAACTTGAAGCAAACGCAGCACGACCCTTGCGCCAGATCTAATGTTGAGCTTGAACTTTGGCTACTCAGGGAACCCGAGCTGGATTATCTGGGGAGTTCAAAAATTCGGCGCGTCTGCCGGGTGGTTTGTCGACTTTAATAGTTTTCGACTCGAGCCTTTCCGGCGGTCGCTTTTCACCTTGTGCGATTGAATATGGGATGGTGGTCGCTGCTTGCGACCCGCCCTGCAACGCAACGACCTTCGCAGCTACGTATTCCTGCGCTTTTAACTGTAGTGAATATCGGCCCTCCTGAGACGGGTCAAGATCCGCGGGACTCAAGGGCACTTGCCTCTTTTCAGTGCCGCCGCCGCTGCGCCGCTTGAGCTCAAGCTCAACCGAAAGCCCGGCCAATCGTTCCTTACCAATGTTCTTTACAGTGCCGCCCAACAGCGTGTTACTGCCCTGAAGCAACGCTTCATCTACCAGGATCACTGCTTGTGGCGGAGCTTTCGGCTGAGCGCTGGCGTTTTGCGGATGTAGGCCGGCGCTTTGCGCATGCCGCTTACGCACATACGCGTAGCCCACAAAAAGCAAAGCCGTAATGACGAGTGCAGAAAGCGCTGCCGCAATCTTCAAACCCGAAGATTCCGTGGCTTCGATAAAAACTTCCTCGCTATGTTCTGTGATCATTGTTCAGCTGCTATTCAAGTAACACTTTAACTAGGGCGCACGAACTTATTGGCTGCGGCCGGGAGGAGGAGCACCGGTGATGTTCTCAATAAGGGCCGACAGGAATTCCTCTTCAACTAGACCCACGGTGTTCAGCGTAGTCCACTCAGCGCCTGTTGCTCCGTCAGTTCTACCTTCAATCTTTGCATTGACTGCCACGTTCGCGCTGTTCCCGTCAATCGGTTGCACTTCGACAGTTATCGTATAGCGGCCGCGCGTCCAGCCGCGCGCAATGGAAGTGGAGATGTCTGCATAACGGCCGAGCTCTGCCTGTGTGACCACCGCACCCTTAATAAACGTATAAGGCTGGCTGACGATGATGCCGTCCGCGGGCTTTGACGCCGCTTCGTCAACAATCAGGTTGCGATCGCGCATCACGTCCGTAATGGCTTTAAGAATTACGTCGCGCTTGGCGCTGAATCGGTAAGGATTCGGAAGTGGAGGTAAAGCGGGCGCTCTGCCGAAATCCATTCCTCTACCTGAGCCAACGTCTGTCTTGGTGCCGTTATCACCTGCCTGGCGGATGCCGTTGTCGCGCACCCGCTCGCTCTGTTTATCGCCACCCTTACCCTGTGACCAAGCGGGAGCACTCGTCAGAATAACTATTAGAAGAGCAACTGCGAATTTCATCGTATACAACCTTTGAAAAATGAAGACGTTTGCTGCAGGGAGATCGCAACTCAGAATAGATTAAGGGGCACGCAATTTCAAGGAAGGGGGCTCGCATTCCACTTGCGAAAGCTGGCGACAGATCTATTTGCCTGCCGCTGCGTCTCTTTGCGCTTCCCAGTTTCTCAGCGCCTGCACGCCAACCCCGAAGTCGCGCTCGTTGTTGTAAAAATTGTGTGCGCCGTCATCTCGCGACGGTTCGCGAACGTAATACAGATAGTCTGTAGTGGCGGGATAGAGCGCAGCTTCGAGCGAACTCTTTCCAGGCGCGGCGATTGGACCAGGCGGCAAGCCGGCGTGCAGCCGCGTGTTGTAGAGCGACCGTCGTTCGACATCACTTTTGTAAACTTTACCGTCGTTGTGCCATTTTCCTTCGAGCTTCGACGCATAGATGATGCTCGAGTCAACTGCCAGCGCCATGTCCTTCTTCAAACGATTATAAATTACCGATGCAACCAGTGGCCGTTCATCGCTTAGCTTTGCCTCGGTCTCAATCAACGAGGCAGTCGTCACAATTTGCCGCGGAGTCATTGCCAGGTCGCGCGCCCGTTGTGACCATTCCGGCTTCCACTCACGGCGGAAACGTTTCACCATAATTTTGATTATATCGGCCGCCCTGGTGTCGGGAGGAAAATCATAAGTGTCAGGAAAGAGATAGCCTTCCAGGTTCTTCGCCGTCGGATCCAAATCCTTGATCAGTTCAACATTGTCCATTAGGCGCAACGCCTCGTCCGCATCAGCGAGCTGCAATTCCGGAATCTTCACCATCGCATTAGCGATGTCCCAGCGCGTCCAGCCTTCTATCACGGTTAAGCGCAACATCCGTTGCTCGCCTTCACGTAGGCGCGCGAAGACGCCGAGCGGAGAAATAGGAGAAGGAAAGTCGTATTCGCCGGCCTTCAACTCAGTGCCGCGCGCCGTTAACTTCAGATACAGCGTTAGCGGCCATCTGTGTCTAATGATTCCTTCGCTCGCCAGTTTATTCACAACTGCCGTGGGCG
>DASQPM010000189.1:0-17191 GCA_035643935.1 Pyrinomonadaceae bacterium
TGAAATGCGTTCTGAAGGAATCGCAAAATTGATGCTTTGCCCGCCGGTGATTTGCAGTGTGGCCACGCCAATTACCTGGCCGTGCATGTTTACGACCGGACTGCCACTGGATCCGGGCGAGATAGGCGCGGTGATCTGAATGATTCTTCCGAAAGTGGGAATATCGCGCACGGCTGAAACAATCCCGTTCGTTACGCTGCCTTCAAGTCCGAAGGGATTACCGATGACAACTACACTTTCGCCTTCCTGAGGTGAAGTTCGATCGAGCGCCAGTGATCGCACCTGGCCGGCGGGCGCCTCAACTCGCAACACGGCGATGTCGCCTTCAGCATCGACGGCCACCACGCCTTTAACCGGATACACATATCCGTTAAAGGAATGAACCTCTGCGCGGTAGGCGTTTTCGATGACGTGGCGGTTGGTGACTACGCGCTCTGAGTCGATGAAGAAGCCACTGCCGCGGGAAAGCTGTTCGCCCCGAGCATCAAACGTTTCGATCGCCACGGCTGAGGGTTTGATACGACGAACTAAATCGGGAAGATCCTGCGCGGAAGTCTTTGGGACCACCATTGTGAGGATAAAGAATAGAAGCCAGAGGGATTTCATTATTTAATATATCAACTTTTCTCTCATAATCCTGCCAGCGCCAATTTCTGAACCTGTGAAACCACGTCGGCGAGTTTCACGTCCTTGCTCGCCTTCGCGCGGCGATCAAAAAGTTCGACCAAGCCATCAGAAACTTTTTTACCAATGGTGACGCGGTAAGGAATGCCGATCAGATCGGCATCCTTAAATTTCACGCCCGCACGCTCGTCACGATCATCCAGCAAAGTGTCCAGCCCGGCGCGCGTCAAGTCTTTGTAGAGTTTTTCTCCCGTCTCGCGCAGCTTCTCGTCTTTCATATTGGTTACTGTCACGATCACGTCAAACGGCGCAATCGTCTTGGGCCAAATGATGCCATCGGCATCGTGATTCTGCTCGATGGCGGCAGTGATGATGCGCTCGACGCCGATGCCGTAGCTGCCCATTACAATCGGCACCGGCTTTCCTGCTTCAGTCAAAACTGTAGCGCCCATCGATTCCGAATACTTTGTTCCAAGTTTGAAGATGTGACCAATTTCCATTGCTTTGTAAACGTCCAGCACGCCGATGTCGCAGCGCGGGCAGGATTCACCGGCATTAACCGAGCGCAGGTCGGCCCACTGATCGATCTGAATGTCTCGCTCCACGTCGACGCCGCGAAGATGATGGTCATCCTTGTTCGCGCCGGTTGTCATGTCACGCCGGCCCTTGAGCGCCAGGTCGGCGATAACTCGAACTTCAGCTCCATTTCGCAACTGTGCGATCTTTTGCTTCGCGCCAACGCCGCCCAAACTACCGGCGCTGGCTCCTAGTAGATCGACGATCTCATTTGCCTGCGCGGCACGAATGAAACTGGCGCCCAGCGTGTCTGCAAGTTTTATATCGTGTAGTTGATGGTCGCCGCGCAAGAGGAGCAACGCCAACTTGAATTTGCCATCGGCAGACGCGTGGTCACCATAAACATAGACCAGTGTTTTGATCTGGTTCTTCGCCGGCGCGCCGCCCGGAAATGTAGTCAGGTCCTCAATGGTGCGCACTCCCGGCGTGGGAAATTCTTCCGGAGCTTCCGGGCCAACCAGATCTTTAACAAGCGCCAGCCGCGAAGTGGCTTTCTCGAGGTTCGCCGCGTAACCACAGTTTGCGCAGCTCGCGATCAAGTCTTCGCCCGCATCAGTTTTAGCGACGAATTCATTGGACTCAGAACCGCCCATCGAACCGGATGACGCCTCGACAATCGAATACTCAATACCGCAACGAGTGAAGATTCGCTTGTAAGCCTCGCGCTGGTCTGCAAACGATTTGTCCAGACCGGCCTTGTCCACGTCAAACGAATAGGCATCCTTCATAATGAAAGTGCGCAGTCGCATTAAGCCCGACTTCGGCCGCGGTTCGTCGCGAAACTTCACCTGAATCTGATACCAAATCTGCGGCAGTTGTTTGTAAGAGCGGAGCTCGTTGCGCGCGATGCTGGTAAATATTTCTTCGTGCGTCATGCCCAGGCACATGTCCGCATCCTTGCGGTCCTTCAAGCGAAACATGTCTTCGCCGATGGCGTCCCAACGACCCGATTCCTTCCACACTTCGGCCGGATGCAACGCCGGCAGATAAAATTCCTGACCGCCAATGCGGTTCATCTCTTCGCGCAGGACGGCCATGATCTTCAACGCGATACGTTGGGCCATCGGCATGTAGGAATAGATGCCCGCGCCGAGTTGGCGGATCAGGCCGGCGCGCAACAAAAGTTTATGCGACACGACTTCAGCGTCCGCCGGATTTTCGCGTAGTGTGGGAATGAAGTATTGTGACCAGCGCATTTCGGTTTTTAAGTGAAACTTTCCTGAGATGAATACGACCATTCATTCTCGCCTAGCAAAAACCTTAACGCAATGTAGGACAGGCATTCCTGCCTGTCCCGATCCTTTCATACAGATGGTTTACAAAGAAAAAAGGACAGCCAGGAATGCCTGTCCTACTTCGTTGCGAGCGCACTACGCCTGCTGTACCATCGACGCCTGCCGTAGTTCTTAGTTCGCGGGGATTCACAAATGAAAATTGCGCTTGCCAGCGACCATGCCGGTTTTGCCGAGAAGGAACGTTTGAAGCCTTTGCTGATTGATTTGGGTTTGCAGTTTGAAGACCTGGGCACAGTCTCGGAAGCTTCCGTTGATTATCCGGATTACGCCCGCAAAGTTGCAGAAGAAGTTGCCGGAGGACGGGTCGATCAGGGGCTGCTTGTTTGTGGGTCAGGCACAGGAATGGCAATCACTGCGAACAAAGTACCGGGCGTTCGCGCCGCAGTTGGTTGGTCGGAAGAAACGGCGCGGCTGGCGCGGCAACATAATGACGCGAATGTGCTGGCAATCGGCGCGCGCACTACGCCGCCGGAACAGATTCCGGCCATCGTGCGGGCCTGGTTTAGTGCAGATTTCGAAGGCGGCCGTCACGCCGAACGGGTGGCAAAGATAGAAGGCGGTAGGCAGAAGGTAGTAGGCAGAAGGCAAAGGGCAGTAGGCAGTAGCCAGTAGCCAGTAGGCAGGAAGCAGCAGGCCGAATGCAGAAGCTAGGCAACTCCAATGGTTAAGTGTGAAGGTCAAGATTGAAAAGCTCATGGTTGGGAAGGGTGGTTTACCCCCGCTGGTTGAATCAGCCATTCGATCGGCGGGGGCAAGCGGCGGGGGCAAGCCACCCTTCCCAACCATGAGACACTCAGACCTGAATGCTTCTGTGCAGAGTCTGTAACCAAGATCAAAGTTCAAAGGAACAGATTAAATGACCGATTTAAGGAACGCACCTCTTTCAGAAGTTGACCCTCTAATTTCTGAGGCCATCGACAACGAAGTCGCGCGGCAGGCGAATGGCCTTGAGCTGATTGCTTCGGAAAACTTCGTTAGTGAAGCCGTGCTGGAAGCCGCGGGTTCTGTGTTTACGAACAAGTACGCTGAAGGCTATCCAAAGAAAAGATATTACGGCGGCTGTGAGTGGACCGACGTTGTCGAGCAGGCAGCAATCGATCGCGCCAAACAATTATTCGGCGCAGACCATGCGAATGTGCAGCCACACAGCGGCGCGCAGGCAAACATGTCCGTTTATCTGGCGGCGATTCAGTATGGCGATCAGATTCTGGGAATGAACTTGTCGCACGGCGGCCACCTGACGCACGGTCACCCGATGAACTTTTCGGGCATCAGTTACAAAGTTGCTGACTATGGCGTCTCGCGCGAGACCGAGCAGATTGATTACGACGAGCTGCAACGCATCGCAGAAGAACACAAGCCAAAGCTGCTCGTCTGTGGAGCTTCAGCCTATCCGCGGATTATCGATTTCAAACGCATTGGCGAAATCGCCAGGAGCGTCGGCGCGCGCATGTTTGCCGACATTGCGCACATCGCCGGGCCGATTGCCGCTAATCTTCATCCCTCGCCAGTGCCGCATGCTGATTACGTGACGAGCACTACGCATAAAACTCTGCGCGGGCCACGCGGCGGGTTAATACTTTGCAAAGAAGAGCACGCAAAGGAGATTGATCGAAAGTTGTTTCCCGGCGTGCAGGGTGGGCCATTGGTGCACATCATTGCTGCCAAGGCCGTCGCGTTTGGCGAAGCGCTGCGCGACGATTTCAAGGAATATCAGCGGCAGATTCTGGCCAATGCAAAAGTGCTTGCTAATGAACTGCAACAGCATGGCCTTCGTCTGGTTTCCGGTGGCACCGACAATCATCTTATGCTAGTTGACGTCTGGATGGACGGGAAGGGAATCACCGGCAAAGATGCCGAGAAAGCGCTGGAAGCAGCGAACATCACCGTTAACAAGAACACGATTCCTTTTGATCAAAACAAGCCATTCGTTGCCTCGGGGCTGCGCATCGGCACGCCTGCTGTGACCACGCGCGGCATGAAAGAACCGGAGATGCAGGAGATAGGTCGGTTGATTGCGGAGGTCATTCATGCGCCGGAATCAGAAGAAGTGCGAAAGAAAGTGCGGCAGAGTGTTGATGAACTGAGTGCGCGCTTTCCGCTTTATGCGAAGCGCCTGGCGAAGCGGAAGTCCCGGGTGATTAGTGCTGACTGAAGGCTTGGCTGAAATCTAAACGCCCTCACCGCGGCACAAGCGGCCGGTTCTTTTAACAGGCATATTTTTCAAACAGCGATTTCCTTCTTGCGTTTGCGAAACCCATCAGCGAACGAAAGCGCAATTGCCAATAAACCAAGAATGCTGAATGCTCCGGCGATATAAGTACTTGTTGGCTCGACAAACTTGACGTTAACGATAGTTGCCGTAGGAGGGACGCTGACGAGTAGAGCACCATCATTTGCCGGCTTCGTTGTTAACTGCTTTCCCTCAGCCATCGCTTTCCAATAGGGATAATAGAATGTTCTAAGTCGTACTTCGGTTGAGGCTCCTGCGCCAATTTTGAATTCCCTCCGTGTCGCCGACCATTCAGTCACCTGGACATCACGAGCTGTGGCCTCGACTGGTTGTTCCATAATCGTGGGCTTATCTGAAACCCAAACGGGAAGAAAATCTTTATTGGTCTCTGACCCTTGCAGAGAAGCGACCATCTGATTGAAAGTCGACCGGTTTTTGAATATAGCTCCTCTGATTACTTGAAAGACAGTAAAACTGAGGGCTATTGCTGTGACTCCCAACAACGCGAAGGAGAGCGGGCGCAAACGCGTGCGGCCGATTCTTACCAGCTCAGGCAAGCTGAGGGTTACAAGTATAAAGAGGGCTGCTGATGTGATAGTTAGCCAACGCCAGGGGAACTGAGTTTCCTGTAACGCCGGCAGGGCATCCCAGATCGGTTTACTAAGAGACGTCGCCATCAAAAACGTCACTAGGGCGACGAGGGCAGGAGCAAGAGCCCGGGCGTTCCGTCTGACAATGAGGACGACCGCCGGCACAGCCATCAGCAGGGTCGCAGCGGTAAGTATTGGTATCCAATAATCTCCCATTTCGTTAGGAGAAGGTTGAAGGATAAAGTTTTGCTTGTAGTCGAACCATCCGGCTTGACCGCTTCCGCTCGGACTCTTCCATTTCAACTCAAGCAACATGGGAAGCCAGTAGCAACAACTCAAAGCCAGGCCGCTCAGAGCGCCCGCAATGAGTTGATAAAGCGAGCGTGGGCTAAACGATTGCACCAGTCTGATGAGAGCGTAGACAATGACCGCAAGCGAACCGAGCAGTGCCAATGGAAGATGGAATAGAATAAGCAGGCCGTAACTAAGGCCAAGTCCTCCTGCATCGCGCCAACGATTCCTGGCAATGACTCGCTCAGTGAAAGCAAAAACAAACGGCAGCACACTGGCAGCGGCATACTGAGGATACATGCCTGCCTGGTATATCTCGTTGGCATGGAAGGGCGACAGCATGTACAGCAATGCTGCCAAAACTGCATAAGACTGGTCGCTCAGTGCACTTGCCCATAAATACATACCGACGCCACCGATCACCGTCAGCAATGAGAGCGTCAACAGACTGGCAATGTACCAATCGCCGGTTAACAGGCGAAAGACGGATAATATGTAATAGAGCGCCGGAGGGTAGAATCTAACGCTCGGATCGCCGTAACCGCCGTTAGTGGAGGAAAGCCATGACGGGTAGAGATCGCCGCCCTTAATTGATTCAAAAAAGCCCTGGGCCATTCGATAGTGGTGAGGCAAATCTAATCCATAAGGAATGCCATAAAGGTATATGGCAACGGAACCCAATAAACCTATGGCAACGACCTGAAGCCAGTACCGCTTATATAGCAAACGAGACATGCCGATTTTTTTGGCCAGGTTGTTTATAAATCCTCAGCTGTTCTGAATCGATTTTTTGAATTAAGCTCAGTCGTTGTGCAGATGAATATTCTTATCCATCACACCGCCCTACTATAGCGGAGGTCCACGCATCGCGTAATACCGCGAGGTAAGTGTTTTCGGGATAGTTATCACAAAACCATGAATGAAATCTTCGGGCCTGACGGCCTAATCGCCCGGGCCCTTCCCGATTACGAACATCGTCCCGGCCAGATTGATATGGCGCGGGCGGTGATGCGCGCGTTTGAAGAGCGGCGCCATCTGATCGTCGAAGCGGGAACTGGCACCGGCAAGACGCTCGCTTATCTTGTGCCTGCGGTTGCTGCGGCTTTGGGGGGACGTGGTCGCGTGATCATTTCGACCGGCACAAAAAATCTTCAGGAACAGTTGATGGAAAAGGACATTCCTTTTCTTCAGAGCGTGCTGCCAAAGAATTTCGATGCCGCCTATATGAAGGGAAGGAACAACTACGTCTGCCTGCACCGGTTGGGGCGCACTGAAGGCTCGCCTGTGCTTGATGGACTCGACGAAGTCGACTACTTCGATGAAGTAACTCATTGGTCCAAGTCTTCTGAGACGGGCGATCGCGCTGAGTTATCAAACCTGCCTGAATCGCTTTCATTCTGGCGACACATCGATGCGCGTTCGGAAACCTGTCTGGGCCAGAAGTGTGTCGACTTTAATCCCTGTTTCATCACGCGCATGCGCGAGCGCGCGCAGGGCGCCGACATCGTGGTTGTCAATCATCACCTGTTCTTTGCCGACCTGGCCCTGCGTAACAGCATGTACGGCAGCGTGCTGCCCGATTATTCGGCAGTGATTCTTGATGAAGCCCACCTGATCGAAGACGTAGCGTCGGAATACTTCGGTTCGCAAGTTTCAAACTATCAAATCGATGATCTCATTCGCGATGTCGGCAATGTGCCTTATGAAGAAGCGGAAGCGGATCGCGAGATAACTAAGACTTCCGCGCGTGTGATGCGCTTTGCTGACAACTTCTGGATGGGCTTTCGCGATGGCCGCGGCGACGAAGGGCGTTATCCAATTATTCCCGGGAGCTTCGCCAGACGTGATGAAGACGGCGATATGCAAGCGACGCCGCTGGGCGATCTTTACGTTTCCCTTGATGGCGCACTTGCCAGATTGGAAACGACGCTTGATGCGCTGAAAGAGAAACCGGCGGAAGTCGAGAATCTCGTCCGGCGCATTCGACAAACCAGGTTTGATTTGCAGTTCATCGTTACTGGCGCGGACAAGAAATTTGTTTACTGGCTTGAACGGCGCGGCCGGGGAATTTTCCTGCGCGCCTCGCCCATAGATGTTTCCGGCATACTCGAAGACAAACTGTTCGACAAGATTGATACCGTCGTATTGACATCGGCAACACTTTCAAGCGCCGGCAACTTTTCTTTTATTCGCGAGCGGCTGGGACTGGATGCGGCCGATGATTTGATCGCCGAATCGTCTTTCGACTATCAGAGCCAGGCACTTTTGTATTTGCCGCCGAAGATGCCTGACCCGCGCTCACACGAGTGGGCCGGCGCTGCTGCTGAAGAAGTGATCAAGATTGTGAACGCGACTCAGGGACGCGCCTTTGTGCTGTCGACCAGTTTGGCTGGAATGCAATCGCTTTACGACTTGGCAATGCCTGAACTCGATTATCCCTGCCTGTTGCAAGGCAGTGCCTCAAAAGGACGTTTGCTGGAAAGGTTTCGCCAGACTCCGAATTGCGTGCTGTTTGCTACCTCGAGTTTCTGGCAGGGAGTGGACGTGCGCGGCGAGCAGTTGTCGTGCGTGATCATCGACAAGCTGCCGTTCGCTGTGCCAACTGATCCGATTGTGGCGGCGCGCCAGCGTTACATTGAAGATGAAGGTGGCTCGAGCTTTTTTGAGTACAGCGTGCCGCAGGCAATTATCAGTTTGAAGCAGGGACTGGGGCGGCTGATTCGCAGCACGACGGATCGTGGTGTGTTGGCGGTGCTCGACCCGCGCCTGAAGACAAAGAGTTATGGAAGATTGTTTTTGAAGAGCTTGCCGCAGTGTCGTGTGACCAGCAACATTGCCGACATCGCGAGTGTGTTCGAACGTCAGTCCAACATCGAAGCTGCGATCGCTTCGCCTTGAAGGTTATAGGCCAGGTCCGAACCTGACGTGGCCCACGACATTTGAGGCAATGTTCTTTTAGGAAGAGGGTCCAATAGACATTGGCTCGTAATAGATCCAGGCGCTTGTGACTTTGGACTTTGGACTTTGGACATTAGACTGGGACCATGCCAGGACTATTTGAAGTAATGATCGAGCGCAACTTCTCGAGCGCGCATCAACTGCGCGGCTATAAGGGGAAGTGTGAAAACCTGCACGGTCACAACTACAGGATTGAGATCTACGCGCGCGGTCGCGAGCTGGACAACATCGGTTTGCTGGTTGATTTTGTGGAACTCAAAGCAGCCGCCGACGAAGTGGTCCAATATCTCGACCATCGAAACATCAACGAGCTCGATCCGTTTGTCGAGCTGCAACCTTCGGCAGAAAATCTCGCCAAATATGTTTTGGAGCGAGTAGCGTCCAAGGTCGGCGACAAGCGCGTGCAGATTTATAAAGTTCGCTGTTTTGAGACGCCTACCAGCGTTGCGACTTACGAAATTCAGTAGGCAGAAAACAACTCCGAAGGTTGCGAGTAAGCTTCAAGCTGGAGAAGCTCATGGTTGGGAAGGGTGGTTTACCCCCGCTCGTTGAATGCCTGAACTCAATCTTAGCGGGGCAGCGAGCGACTTTGCTTTTCTTTCTGCCTAGTGCCTTTTGCCTACTGCCTTCCGCTTTTCACGCCTCGTCAGCCATGGCAGGCATGCTTGGCGCAAACACGGGCGTTGATTCTTCTTCTCGATGCTCTGGTATTCGTTGTCCTTCCATGCTGTCAGCCTTCGCGACAGCTTTTCTCATGTACGGCCTCTCGCAGAATCTGAAGAACAACCAGGCAAAAGCGATCGTCGCTGGCACGACGATCACAAGCGCATTCACCATTAGCGGAAGTTCTTTGATGGTAAACGACCAGGACTGCATGATGACCAGTTCGTGCGTGAGATAGAGAGAATAGGAAAAGACTCCCACGGTCGCGGCAGCTGTAACGCCCTTTGCAACAAGCCGGCGGATGGCGCCGGGCTCGCGGAGTTGTCTGAACCATGCGTATTCCGCACTGACCACGCGATTCACCAGCACAAAGAAACCGAATCCCCAGAGCGGATGCATCAGCATCCACGCCAGGTCGTGCGGGAGTGTGTCCTTCTGTGTATTCGGCAGCACCGATGAGATCGCCGAAGCCAGGATAATGGCCGCGCCGCCAATCCATAAATTTCGACACCAGCGCGGCAGTCGCACGATGCCGAATGCTGCCTCAACCGCAATCGCTCCCAGCGCCCAGGTGAACCAATGCACCGCCGCAGCTTCAGGTACAGGCACACCAAGTCCCGTCCAAACCCATACGGCGTGACTGAAGAAAAACCATCCCACGCGTGCCATTGCGCAGACAGCTAAAGTCGTTCCCCAGCCCCAACGCTTGCGCAAAAAGAGTAATAAAAAATAAGCCAGGTAAAGTTGCTCTTCGATTGCGAGCGTCCAGAAAACCCCATTGATCGTGTAGCAAGTGTGCGGATCAAGATTGTGAAGCATCAATAGATGCATCACCACGTCGTAGGCGAAAAAAGGAGTGAGATTGATGCCGGTAGTGAGCGCGGCCATCAGCATGAACAAGGCAAACGCGATCAGGTATGGGGGATAGAGCCGACGGATGCGGCGCCTCCAGAACGAACCAAATTGAATTGACCTTTCCCCTCCCTCCGCTCTCGACTTGGCCCACTGCAGGTGAATACAGAAACCGGAGATGACGAAGAAAAGAAAGACGCCGATGTAACCGAAGGAACTCAAAAACTGAATCAGTTTTACCGGCCACTGGAACAAGTTTTGAGGCACGGCCTTTTGAGTCTGGGAGACCGCGTGATATAGCACGACGCCCAGCGCTGCCATGCCGCGAAGAGCGTCGATGCTTTGGAGACGGCCTGTCGCCGGCAGGTTATTAAGCGGTTTCATCTGCGACGTCAAGGCAAAAAGTCTATCGGTTTCGCAAATCGAGAGGTTGTTGTAATTTCAAAAGCGTTGCAGTTTAGGCCGACACTAACGCGGCCACGTCAATATTGTACTTTCTGATTTTGCTGTACAACCGCGGACGATAGATGCCGAGCAGGTTAGCGGCCGCCTGCTTGTTGCCGCCGGTGCGTTGCAATGTTTTCTCGATCACGAGGCGTTCAATGTCTTCGAGCGTCATGTTGGGCGGCACATCCCAGCCGGCGCCGGCCGGCGATCCTTCCGGCAGCGAGCCATTATCAAACGGCAGATCAACCGGCTCAATCCGATTTGCTTTCGCAAGTAACACCGCGCGCTCGATCACATTTTGCAACTCGCGCACGTTGCCTGGCCATGTGTGCGAGAAGAGTCTTTGATATGCAGCCTGGGAAACACCACTGATCGCGCGGTCGTATTTCTGCGCATACATATGCAGGAAGTGTTCGGTGAGCAACTGTATGTCGTCGCTTCTTTCGCGCAGTGGCGGCACGTGGATGGTGATTGTTGAGATGCGATAGAACAGATCGTCGCGCAATAGTCCATCACGAATGGCTTCGGCAGGCGGGCGATTGGTGGAGGAAATCAGACGAAAGTCAACGGCGTAAGTTTTCTCAGAGCCAATCTTGCGGTAACTGCGCTCTTGCAAAACGCGTAAGAGTTTTGGCTGAAGCTCAACCGGCATTTCTGCGATTTCATCCAGCATCAGCGAGCCGCCGGCAGCATGTTGCACCAAACCTTCCTTGTCCGCGTGTGCGCCGGTAAACGCGCCTTTGGTATGGCCAAACAGTTCAGATTCAATAAGCTCTTTCGGCAATGCAGCGCAGTTGACTTTGATAAACGGCTTGCGCGCGCGCAATGAATTGTAATGAATGGCGTTGGCGATTAGCTCTTTGCCGGTACCCGATTCACCAACGATCAAAACGTTCGCGTCAGATTTGGCTACCGATTCGATCGTCTCGTAGATCGTTTGCATCGATTTCGCGGCGCCGATAATGTTGAAATATTCCGAGCGCGTTGAAAGCTGGCGCCGCATGTTTGCGTTCTCTGCCAACAACTCGCGCCGCTTCAATGCGTTTTCGACTCGTAGATGAAGTTCTTCAAAATCGAAGGGCTTGTCCACGAAATCAAAGGCCCCTGCCTTCGTTGCCTCGACGGCTTTGGCGACCGAACCATGTCCAGTGACCACGATTACTTCAGTTGTCGGTCGCGCATCTTTGATGTGCCGCATGACTTCCAGGCCGTCGATGTCCGGCAGTTGCAGATCACAAATTGCCAGGTGGTGACCGCCTTGATCAAACAATTCGATAGCTTCGGCGCCATTGCCCGCCGTGTCCACAGAATAGCCTTCTTCGACCAGATTCTGCTTCAACGAGTCCGTCATGGTTGGCTCGTCGTCAACTATTAAGATTCGCACTTCCTTATTGTCCACGAAAAATCCTCCCCTGAACCGAACCCTTTTGCTTACCCATTTGAAAAAACTAATTGACCAGTGGCAACCGCACGCGCAAGTAGCCGTTGCGGCGCTCGGCTGCACCACCGTGAGCTTCGATCACCCTGGCCGCCAGCGACATGCGAATTTCATCAGTCCCGGCAAACGAATGAAACGGATCGTGATCGATCGAATCCAACACATGCCAGTCGATTATGGCGTCATGGCGTTGTCCGGTTTGCTCGCTGCTCAACTGGACCCTTAACGAACCTTGCTTCTTTTTAGCCTTAAACAACTTCACCGCGCCTGTCGAGATCGACGTTAACGCTTCGGCCAGCAACGCCGTGTCGACTTCGCCGAAGAGCGGCGTAGGCCCAGTATCAATCACGATCGGTGCTGCCTCGGTGGATGCATTTTCGCTCAACTTCGCAACTACTCCGCGCAGCATCTGCTGTAGATCGGTCGCGGCTTCCTTCTTGAGTGTAAGCGGCTGTCCGTACTCTGAAAGCAGCGAAAGACTCTCCGCTGTTCGATCAATGCCGGCGATTAGCTTTTTGATCGTCTCTAACTCATCGGCAGGCCGCTCAGCCTTCTCAATCCGCTTGCGAAGAAACGTGGCATAGAGTTTGAGACCATTTAATTGATTTTTGAGATCGTGAACGATTTGAACCGAAGCCCGTCCCAGTGACTGCAAAGAGTCGTTGTCTTCAGATTCTGACAATAATGGCTTCATTTGAATCAGGCGAAGGCGCCGGGATCCTTCAGATCGTCCTGGGGGGAGGTCGTGCTGGGTCAGCGATGTGTACTAATTGGACTCGGACACACTCAACTGGATATGTCGTATTTCAGTGCGCGATCTTAGCAAAAAAGAGCGGCGTATTCTAGTGATACAGATGTCACTCGGGGAGAAGGCAAGGCAAACTGTGAACATGACTGCGGAATTCATAAATGAAAAAGGATACACACCGGTGCACAAGGACGAGGACGTAGCAACGGTTTTGTTGGTCGAAGACACTGAAGACAACCGGCAAATGATGGGGCGACTGTTGGAGATGAGTGGCTTTAGGGTTGTCGAAGCAACCAACGGCCGGGAAGCCGTGGAAGCCGCAGCTCGGGAGAACCCCAAGATAATTTTGATGGATCTAAGCTTGCCCTTTATCGACGGGCTGGCAGCTACCCGCCGGATTCGCGATCTACCCGGACTAAAGAACATCCCGATAGTTGCCGTTTCCGCGCACGACACTGCGGACTTCCATCATGAAGCACTTGCGGCTGGCTGCAATGCCTACATCACTAAGCCAATCGATTTTTCGGAGCTCGAAGAAGTAATGCGCCGCATGATCGCAAAGATTCAGTAATAGAGAACCTTCCAGAACCCTGGCCTTCGGCCAATTTATTGGAAACATGTTTTAGGTTGAGGTTGTCCAATGGCTGTGGGACTGGTGACTCCGCATTGCAAAATCCGATCGCCAGCAACTAGAATTCACCATCCATGGCCACATCTGAGCGACAGATATCCGGACCGGACGACGACTCTCGTCGGAAGTTGATCATCGTCGTTGCGGTAATCGCTGCAATAGTCATTGCTGTCGTCTTCTATTTCCTGATGCGCGCCAGCGGCGGCGGCTCAGTCGAGCCGACGCTGGCCAACGCGATTCGCGCGGGGTCGCCTCAGTTCACTGAATTTCAATCAAAGATAGTTGTAGACGATGTTGAAGCGGATGAGGCCAAGCGAGCCCTGGGCGATATCGTGATGAGCTTGCATGGAACGGTTCGTAACTTTACTGGTCGAACGTTGAACGGTTTGGAAATTAGCGCCGCAGTCATAAATCATCAGGGACAACCGGTGAAGCGGCGCACGGTCGTGGTCATTCCCGCAAGACAGGCGGAACTCGAGCCGAACAAGACGATGCCAGTTCAGATTATGTTGGAAGGGATGACCGATGCGGATGATCGGGCGAACATTCGCATGGACGTAACTGGCTTCAAATTCAAATAACCCCAGCGATAACCTATCTCGCAGCCCTCCGCTGCTAATTTCTGTCAACAAAAAGTTCTTCAAGCGACTGTCGTACGGGCTGCACGGTCAAAAGTTTCCCGCCAGATTTCCGCAACGCTGCGAGCACGTTATCAACGTCGCGCTCATCCTTGAGTTCCACTCGCACACCACCGGGTATTGCAGTTATTTGAAAATCGACGCTGGCCGGTAAATGAGCTCTCAATCCGGCTTCATCAGTGCCGCTCACAACAACTTCTACAAGATTTTGTCCCGCGACCTGTTGCCGCAGTTCCTTAAGGTAGCCGAGATTTGCCAGACGACCCCGTTTGAGAATTGCGACGCGATCGCAAAGCACTTCAATGTCGGAAAGAATGTGTGAGCACATAAAAACCGTCTTGCCTTCTACTCGCAATTCAGCGATCAGGTCGCGCACTTCGCGCCTGCCTATAGGATCCAAGCCGCTCATCGGCTCGTCGAGAAAAACAACTTCGGGGTCGTTGACCAACGCCTGGGCCAAACCAACGCGCTGCAACATTCCTTTGGAAAACTTTCGCAACTGGGTGTTCCACTTGCTCTCGTCCAGTTTCACGCTTGAAAGCAGTGCTTTTGCTCGGGTGCTTTGCTCCGCTTTTGGAAGACCAAAAATCTCGCCGCAGAATTTTAGAAACTCAAGCGCGCTGAGGTAATCGTAAAAGTAAGGATTTTCCGGCAAGTATCCGATGCGACTGTGCATGGAGACTTCGCCGATGTCATGGCCGAGAATCTTGGCACTGCCTTCGGTAGGAAAGATTAATCTCATTAGCAGCTTTAGCGTGGTGGTTTTGCCGGCGCCGTTAGCGCCCAGGAATCCAAATATCTCGCCCTGGTTAACTGTCAGCGACAGCCCGTCCAGCGCGCGCACCTTCTTTTTGCGCCAGAACCCGACTTCGTAATCCTTTTGCAAATTGTTTATTTCAACGACGCTCGTCATAGGTTTATTAGGTAATGGTTTGTCTCTTAAGCCAGGAGTCCTTACTTGCCTGGCACTTCCGATTTTGGATCAAGCTCCGCTTCGCACTTTGCGTTGTCCAAAACGTAAGGAGTGCCTGACGGATCGAGCGGTGCTCCCGAAGCATCTACACGTAATCGCAAAGCGCGGAAGACCGGCTCAACATCTCTCCACGATGAAGGACAATGGCCGGACCGTGCTTGATATGCCGTCAGGATCTTTCGCAATCCATCTCTCTCGCCAAGTGAATCCAAACGCATGAGATGGCGGTGAGCCATTTCTTTGACCTGTTCGTCACCGGCCTCTTGATACATGTGCAGGTAAATTTCCCGGGCGGTGGCCAGGCTGCCGCCCTCAGCAAGCATTTTTGCTTTCATCGCTTCCATCCAGGACGGTGAGCCAGGAATCGTGGCGCCCCGACCATAAGCTTCCGCCGCGGCCTTAAAATCTTTTTGCTGCCAATAGATATAACCAAGATGTTGATAGAGCCGCCACGCGGAAGGCTTGGCAGCAATTCCTTTGTTGATGATGCGAATAGCATTCTCGACGTTGACGCCGGGAAGAACAACCGCCGCGTATTCGTAAGGCTCCATGAATTCAGGATCCAAAGTGGTAGCGGCATCCAGCAGGGGTGCGAGCAATTTGAGATTCAACGGTGACATGTTATCTAGCCGGATGTTCTCGTGAGTGTTCAAGAGTTTGCCGCCTACGTACTGAAGTGAACGCATCCAGTACCAATCTGCGGCCAGGCCATTGAACCCAAGACTAATGCGCCGGACTGTTGTGCCCTGGAGATAGAGTTGCTCCTCCTCGAGCGCGGCATCGGTCGGCTGTCTGTGAGAATCAATCCAATGTGATAGGCCGACTAGGCACGTCAGACCGATCAGAATTATTGACAGCAAAACCACGTCGCGGCCCGAAGGTTTGTTCATCATTTGAAGTTACGCCGGCTAAAGATCAACGTCGCTGCCGCCAGGATTACTGCGATGTAAATCAAACCATAAATAATCGATGCGCCCGCTTGCGCCTCCGCAGGCATTTGGCCGTGAGCGGCGGGCGTAATGAAGCTGAGATTTGCGAGATTAGGCAGAAGATAATAAAGAGATCTAAAAAGCCAGCGCGCGGCAGCGCTCCCCATCGAATTCGCGAGGCCCTTGAGATCAGCGCTGAAGTGGCCAATGATAAAAACAAAAAAAGTGAGCAGCGCTGAGAGAGCCGGAGATGAGAAACACGAGAAGAGCAGCGCAACAGCGGTGAGAATCATTAGCTCAATATAGATGAGCAGAATAGCCGGCCAAATGCTGAGTGCCAGGGGATCCCAGCCGCGACTTACATAAAGCAGCGCCAGCGAGACGCCGGCCCCCATGACGATTACATTTACCAGCAAGGTCAAACAGAGGCCCAGGTACTTTCCCACCAGGAACTCGCCCCGGCCCACCGGCTTTGCAAATATCGCGTAGACCGTTCGCCTTTCAATTTCTTTGTAGACCAGGCCGACTCCCACAAAGATTGCAATGAAGACACCGAACAACAGCATGGCGCTCAGTCCAAGATCAACGATTATCTTTCGTTCTTGTCCGCCGGAGAGTTCACCAATGAAAACTGCTGCTCCCGTGAGCAGCAGCACAAACAACACGAGGTTATAAAGCACTCGATCGCGCACAGCTTCACGAAAGGTGTTGCGCGCAATGCTGACGATTCGTTTCAGGGCGTTAGTACGTGGGGGCACGACGCCGCCCATCATAGTTCGTGAACTGACTTGCGTCATCTTCTCGGTTTCAACGCTAAATTAAGTTTAAGCTTTGAGAAATCTCGAAATAAGGCGCACAAAATACCACACTGGGGCGCAGCCGAAGCGCTTTTGTTTCGCGAAGGTTTACCGGGTGAAACCTTGGGAGTCTAAGCAGAGGAGAAGCTCGCTTCAAAGAATCAAGGACTCAAGAAAAAGAAAAAGGAGGCGAGAGCGTTATGCTCTGCGCCCCCTGTGAAGAGAGTAGTAACTAATTTGAGGTCCAATTAGTTGCCAATCGCGGTTCCATTGTTGGCACCCATAGCACTGCCAGTAGCCGTTACGTAAGTAATCATGCCGGTGGCGTCAGACGCGAAGTCCCGCGTACCTGTAGCCGCCAGGCCTGAGAACGTTGCCGCTGTGGCCGTTACGAGGTAATCTCCAGTGGCAGGGGTGGCAACGAATTTGTAGCCGCTTTTCGCTGTGGTACCGCTGTTCGCTAAGGCGGCGTCAATGAGGCCCGCGGTTTTGAGTGCGGCAAGGCCAC
>DASQPM010000190.1:0-4047 GCA_035643935.1 Pyrinomonadaceae bacterium
CCAGACCTTTGTTGTGAAACTTTCGGGCAAAGCCACTGAAGATCATGACAATCTGAGTTCACTGGCCGAGGAGCTTGCGTTGCTGCATCAGGTCGGTATACGAATCTGCGTGGTTCACGGCGGCGGCAAGCAGTTATCCGACCTTGCTTCGAAGCTCGGAATCGAACAGACGATCATCGAAGGCCGCCGCGTGACGGATGACGCAACGCTGGAGATGGCGAAGATGATTTTCGCTGGCAAGATCAATACCGACATACTCGCCGCTCTGCGCAATCGCAGCATCGAGGCGGTGGGACTTTCCGGTGTTGATGGAAATATTGTGCACGCGGAACGGCGCCCGCCGAAAGAAGTTTTGAATCGCGAAACCGGCGAACGCTCGCAGGTGGATTACGGTCATGTCGGCGACGTGGTTGAGATCAACTCCCGCTTGCTTTCCGTGCTGTTGAATGAAGGTTACTTGCCCGTTATCTCATCACTCGGCGCGGATAGCGAAGGCACCGTTTTCAATATCAACGCCGACACGATCGCCGCGGAGATCGCTGTACAGTTAAGAGCTGAGAAATTGATTTTGCTTTCCGATGTCGATGGTATTTATCTGCGGCCCGGTGAGCCGGAAACAAAGCTTTCTCGCCTTACTGCGGCTGAAGCTCAGGCCATGATTAAAGATGGCAGCGCAACCGGCGGCATGATACCGAAGTTGCAAAGCATCACTGCGTTGCTCAGTCGCGGCGTTCACAGCGCGCACATTCTGAGCGGTACCACCCGCAATGCCCTGCTGTCGGAAATCTTCACCGACAGCGGCACCGGCACCATGATCGTAGCGTGACAATCAAAGCGGCTCACCCATGCGAGCAGCCGCGTGAGGTGCTGATCCCTATCACCCACAATTGGTTTGACAGCTATTTCGGTCAAACTTTAGAATCGCCTTGCTATTGTTCCAACTCCCACGCCAAGGTAACGAAAGATATGCCTCACGTGAAAACTACAAATAATACTGTAAGAATTGTGCTTAAGATTTCTTTAACAGCGGCTGTGCTGCTCTTGATGTTGGTACTGCCGTCAACTCTCGTGCGTGCCGGCGATGCTGAGTATTTCGGAAGCCTTGACGGTCAACTCGTGCCCAATACGGATGGCCTTGATCAAATAATCTTTAGGCCGCTGCGCGATCCATCCAAAGTAAAGTTTGCGACACCACTTGAAACCGGCGCCAACATCACCGCCGGACGCCTCTACGATCCGATTCGCGATAAGTCCGCAATACTGGCGCTACTGGTCGAGCGTGAAGACGCATCGCCGATTCTCTACGCCGACATTGATCTCGACGGCACGATGGCCGACAGCGAAAAGTTTCCTCTTGTCCACGACGAGGAAGGTAATCACCACATCTTCCAGGCGACCATCGAACTCCCATTTAAGAATGCGCTGTTCAAGAGCTTTCCGATATTCGTTCAGTACTTCAAGGGCGTGCAATGGGACGAATTGAAAGAAGGCGAGACTTTGCTGTTGCAGTCGAAAGAAGCTTTCGCCAAAGGAAAGGTCGACCTCAAAGGAAAACCGACGCTGGTTGAGTACGGCTTCAACGCACAGTCAAAGAAGATTACGGTCAGTAATGGATGGCTGGGTGTCGACAGCGATGGCGATGGCAGCATTGACCTTGACCACTTTTCTCCCGAAGCGGCCGAGGCGCATGAAGAGACTGTCGTCTTTCGGGTCGGCAACCAATATTTTTCCACCAAGAAGGTTGATCTTGAAAAGAACCAGATCGTGATGCGCGAACATCCGGCGTCTGATTATAAGCGTGTGGAGCTTGTGCTAGGCGCGGAACTCCCGGACTTCACCTTCTCCGACTTTGACGGGAAGAAGAGAAAGCTTTCCGAATTTCGCGGTAAATATGTCCTGATAGATTTTTGGGCGATGTGGTGTGGGCCTTGCCGTCGTGAGCTACCGTATCAAAAGGCGGCTTATTCACGCTTTCAAGCGCGCGGCTTCGAGATTCTGGGAATGGACAACGATCCGGATTATTTCCAGATTAAGCCGTGGCTGCGGAAGAATGGTTTGGTCTGGACACAGGCCACGAACGACAGCATAGACCAACTTGAAAAGCGCTATCGCATTCACTCGTTTCCTACCACGCTGCTGATCGACCCCGACGCGAAGATTATTTCCCTCGGACAAACGAAGAAGAAACAACCAGGTCTACGCGGGCAAGCCCTGTTGAAGTCTCTCGATGAGTTACTACCGCCTTAAGCAATCAGAATGGTTGTCATAGCGAAGAGGGCGGCGCGGGAGCCGTAAACTGCTTGAGAACACTCAAGCCAAGGCTTTGTTCAATCTCTGCCATCTGTTTCAGTGCGTTCTCGAAACCATCCTCGCCAAATTGTTGGTGCTCGATTTCCTCAAACTTGTCGTTCATTTCATCGAGTTGTTCTGCATTTTGTGTTTCTTTCCAGGCGGGGAAGACGACCGTGTCCTCGATAGCTGCGTGATGCTCATACATGCGAACCAAAGACTCCAGCGCTGTGGCAAAGGTCTTCGCGTCGGCGGCGGCGATTTTCGATCCAGCTGTCGCCGCCAGGATAAAGTCAGTTATTTCACGGCCGCGCACGTGCTGGGCAATCAAGATATCTGCGTAGGCAGCGGCGGCTCCGCCTGCTTTTTTCACCGCCGGGAATATGTAGGCTTCTTCGAGCTTTTTTTCGTGATACTCCTCACCGAACGCGCGAAACAGTTGGGCAGTTTTTTGCAATGGTTCAGATGGAATCGTCGAAGTATTGCGTAACTTGCTTGCTGTTTCCTGATAGACAAGCAACGCCCGGCGCAGTACGCCATGTTCGCGCATCAAGTCTTCGGTAGCTGTTACTTCGGGCTCGGTATCTTTGGTATCACCGCCCGTTTTTGTAGGCTGAGATTTTTCGCCTCGACTGCAGCCGAGCAAAATCACTCCGGCACTGAGGCTCGACAAACCCACCAGCCACTCCCTGCGTGCTGCGTTCATTGGCCGTACCCCCGGTTGAGAAGTTTCAAGCAGAATACCACGGCCCGTGCCGCGTTCCACGATTTCCAATCTTTGATCTTGCCTTAAGGCCGGACGTAAACTAAGTACCTCTCGACTCTATATTTTTGGAAGATCAGTCCGGGCACAGCTCGCAACGGAGATGGACAACGAAGCAATAGCGCGCAGATTTTATCGTCTCGCCGCGTTGATGGAGATACGCGGCGACGATCCGTTTCGCCTGCGTTCGTATCGCAACGCAGGTGAGGCGATCGAAACCTGGCCCACGCCGCTGAAACAAATCGCTAAAGACGAAGGCATCGCCGGCTTGCAATCGATTCCCGGAGTGGGCAAAGCAATTGCCGGCAAGATTATCGAACTGCTTGAACGCGGCACGTTCGATGCCTGGGAACGGTTAACCGCGGAAACGCCGGAAACGGTTCTCGATCTTTTGGAGCTTCCAGGAGTTGGGCCGAAGACTGCTGCCTTGCTCCACCAGAAATTCAAAGTTTCGTCTCTTGCTGAGTTGAAGAAATTTGTTGCCGGCGGCGGGCTGGATATGGTTGATGGCATTGGTCCGAAGACAGCGGAAAGAATCAAGGAGAGTTTGGAACTCTTATGAAGAAGATCAAACGTCGCGACTTTATGCGCACGACCGGAGCCGCGGGGCTAACGTTGGCGGCTGCGAATTCGACGGTGCGCGGCTTCCCTAACATTTCGCAAAACAGCATTAAGCCGCTGGTCATCGCTTCCTCAAACGGCAATAGCTTCAAAAACGGTGGTGACGTGACCGCAGTGCAGAAAGCCTTCGCGATGATTACCCAGGGCGCCGACGTCCTTGATGCTGTCATTGCCGGAGCGAACATCGTCGAACTCGATCCGCTGGACGACAGTGTTGGCTATGGCGGGTTGCCCAACGCGGATGGCGTGGTGCAGCTTGATGCCTGTTGCATGCATGGTCCAAAGAAACGCGCCGGTGGTGTGGCGGCGCTCGAAGGGGTGCGCACGCCTTCGTTGGTTGCCAAAGCAGTCATGGATAACACCGATCATCACTT
>DASQPM010000191.1:0-8730 GCA_035643935.1 Pyrinomonadaceae bacterium
ACCTCGCCGCCGATCCCAGAATCAAAGAAGCCTACCTCGGCGAGTAGTTAAATGGATTTCCGAGCCAACGCCAGTGCTTCGGCAACGCGCTCAGGAGCAGTGCCGCCAACTTGTGACTTTGTCCCGAGCGTTTGCTCAAGCATAAGACATTCGAAGACATCGTTTTCTATCTGGTTTGAGAAAGATTGCAAATCTTCAAGCGATAATTCTGACAACTCGACGCGTTTGGCCATTGCTTTCATCACTGCTTTGCCGACGGTTTCATGTGCCTCGCGAAACGACACACCTTTGCGCACCAGATAATCGGCTAGTTCCGTCGCGTTCAGCATCCCTTTTGTGGCGGCGGAATGCATGCGACCCTGATTTAGCGATACGTTTTGCAGAACAATCGTGGTGACTTCAAGACTGCCTGCCGTCGTATCGTACGCGTCAAACACTGCTTCCTTGTCTTCCTGCATATCTTTGTTGTAAGCCAGCGGCAAACCTTTCATGGTTGTCAGCAAAGCCGTCAAGTCACCAAAAACGCGGCCCGCTTTGCCGCGCACCAGTTCCATCGAATCGGGGTTCTTCTTCTGCGGCATCAAACTCGAGCCCGTAGCTACCGCGTCGCTCAGTACAAAAAAACCGAACTCAGCAGTCGCATAGAGAATGATTTCCTCCGCCAGGCGCGACAGATGGACCATGATTAGCGAGCAGGCGCCGGCAAACTCAACACAGAAATCGCGATCGCTGACTGCGTCAATGGAGTTGCGTGAGACGCCTTCGAATTCCAGCTCACGCGCCACTGCTTCGCGATCGATGGGAAACGACGTGCCTGCGATCGCAGCCGAGCCCAGAGGCAGAACATTGACCCGCTTCCGAGTTTCCACCAGTCGCTGGCGATCACGCGCCAACATTTCAAAGTAAGCCAGACACCAATGCGCAAAGAGTATCGGTTGCGCCCGTTGCAGGTGCGTGTAACCGGGCAGCACCGTTTCAGTTTCCCGCTCAGCTAGATCGAGGATGGCTTGCTGCGTTTCCTTTACCCGCAACGACAATTGGTCAATCGCATCGCGCAACCAAAGCCGCAAGTCAGTAGCCACTTGATCGTTGCGGCTGCGACCGGTGTGCAGCTTTCGTCCCGCCTCGCCAATCATTTCCACCAGCCGCGCCTCGACAAATGAATGAACGTCCTCCGCCGGCTCGTCAAAATAATCAGCGCGGCTGGTTGCTTCATCGAGTATTGATTGCAGGCCGGCCACAATTTCTTCCGCCTCCTCTGCACTCAGTACTCCCGCGCCTCGCAACGCATTGCAATGGGCGATGCTGGCGCGAAGGTCTGCCGCAAACAAACGCCGGTCAAATGCAAAAGAGGAATTGAACTTCGCAAACGACGGATCTGTCGCCCCCGTAAACCTTCCGCCCCAGAGTTTTTTGTCCAGCGTCATGGTGTTATGCGTCCTTGACCGCAAACCATCTTAACTGCTAGTTTATGCATCTATGCACGAGTTATGCAACCGAATTGCATAGAAGTGGACGAAAATGCGAAAAAGCCTGCGGCAAAAGAAACTATTGAGCCTGGTGCGCGCCAAGCCCTTCGCGAACCAGGCCGAGCTGCGCGATTCGCTTGAGCGCGCTGGTTTCCCAACCACGCAGTCGAGCCTGTCGCGTGACCTCGAAGAGTTGGGCATTGTAAAGCATCGGGGCCATTACGCGATCCCAAAATCCAAAGGTGGCGCGGCGCGCGGACTGCTTAGCTTGGATTTGTGTGGCGAGAATCTGGTGATAGCGCGAACCGAGCCTGGTTTGGCTTCGGGCGTGGCAGTGGAAATTGATGCGGCGGTTATTCCGGAAATTGTCGGCACCTTGGCAGGCGAAGACACGATCTTTATCGCTGTGCAAGATGCGAAAGGCCAACGAAGTGCGATGAAAAAGGTTTGGGAACTATTTGGTTAGTAGTCAGTCGTCAGTTGTCAGTTGTTAGTTGTTAGTTGTTAGTTGCGACTGACCACTGACAACTAACCACTGACTACTGACGGAATCGTAATGACAGAGAACAAAATCAACAAGATCGTTCTGGCTTACTCCGGCGGACTCGACACATCGGTAATGCTGCGGTGGATTAAAGAGCGTTACCGCTGTGAAGTTGTCTGTTACTGCGCGGATGTCGGCCAGGGTGATGAACTGAGCGGTCTGGAAGAAAAGGCGCTCAAGTCAGGCGCGTCAAAGCTTTACGTTGAAGATCTGCGCGAAGAGTTTGTTCGTGAATACGTTTGGACGGCGGTAAAGGCGAACGCGATCTACGAAGGCGTCTATTTATTGGGCACTTCTCTGGCGCGTCCGGTAATCGCCAAACGGCAAATCGAAATCGCGCAGCGAGAGAATGCAGACGCTGTGGCCCACGGCGCTACTGGCAAAGGAAACGATCAAGTGCGTTTTGAGCTGACTTACTACGCACAGCAACCTGACATCAAGGTCGTGGCTCCCTGGCGCGAATGGGAGTTTAAAGGCCGCAGCGATTTGATCGCTTATGCGAAAGAGCACCACATCCCGGTTACGGCGACGCAGCAGAAGCCCTATTCGACCGATCGCAACCTGATGCACGTTTCTTATGAGGGTGGAATTCTTGAAGATCCGTGGGCTGAGCCGCCTGAGGACATTTTTCAGATGACGAGCTCGCCCGAGGATGCCTTATCCGAGGCGGAATATATTGAGTTGTCTTTCGAAAAGGGCGAGCCGGTCGCAATCAATGGGCAGAAATCTGGGCCAGTCGCGCTGCTTGAAAGTCTAAACAAGCTGGGAGGCGCTCACGGCATTGGGCGGGTCGATCTGGTTGAGAACCGTTTCGTGGGGATGAAGTCGCGCGGCGTTTACGAAACGCCCGGCGTCACGATTCTGCAAGCGGCGCACCGCGCGCTGGAATCCATCACGCTGGATCGCGAGGTAATTCACCTGCGCGACTCGTTGAGCGTGAAGTTTGCGGAAAGTGTTTACTACGGTTTCTGGTTTTCCCCTGAGTTTCGCTTGATGTGCAGGTTGATTGATGACACGCAACAGAATGTGAACGGCGATGTTCGTTTGAAACTTTATCGTGGTAACACAATCGTGGTCGGCCGCCGCTCGCCGCATTCGTTGTACGACGAAAGCGTCGCGACGTTTGAAGCAGATACGGTTTACAACCAGCGCGACGCCGAGGGTTTCATCAAGCTAAATGCGCTGCGCTTGAGATTGGGAAACAAGCAGTAGATAGGGTCAAGGGAACTATGAAAACATTCAGCGAACAAATCACAGTTATCGATGTTGACAAAATCGGCTCGGCCACTTCCCCGCTGGGCTTGAACCGAACGATTGCCATGTGTGCTTCGGCAAAGTCGCCGGCGGCCGGCGACGTACTAGTCGGGCGCGCTCTAACTGACAGCGCCACTTACAACATGCTCGAGTTGCCGAGCGGCCGGCTCGCCAAAATCAATCCAGGCGACCTGCTGGTCGGTGTGCTTGGCCGGCGTCGTGCATTGAAAGGTTTTATGGGTGACGTGCCTGCGACCGTCGCGGTTGGCGATGAACTTCACTTGCTGAATATGGGCGGCGTGATCGGCAGTTGCACCGGCCATCATTCGGGTCTGAGCGATGCGATTAAGGTTGAGGTGCTTGGGTTTGCGTGCGATGAAAATGGCCGCACGCTAAATATCGCCGACGCCGCGCTGCAGGTGCAGACAGATCTAACCGAAACCGCCCCCCTAATAATTATCGCCGGCACCTGCATGAACAGTGGCAAAACTTACGCCGCCACGGAATTGATTAAACAGGCCACGCGAGCTGGTTTGCGCGTTGCAGCCGCAAAATTGTCGGGCATCGCCTGTTTGCGCGATACGCTGAACATGGCGGACCACGGGGCGGTTGCCACCGCGAGTTTTCTTGACTGCGGGTTGCCATCAACTGTTGGCGCTACTGATCTGCCGTCTGTTGCCAAAACGATCATTGCCAGACTCAATGAAAGCAATGCTGACCTGATAGTGATCGAACTGGGTGACGGATTGCTTGGTGGCTACTCAGTGGAAACTGTCTTCGATGACGCGCAATTGCGCGACGCCACCGCTGCTATTGTTTTTTGCGCTTCTGATTATGTCGGGGCGTGGGGAGGCATTGAACTCATGCGACGACGCGGGATCGAAATCGATGTGATTGCTGGGTCCGTGACCGACGCGCAGATGGGCCAGGACTACATCGAGAAAGAGTTTGGCGTGCCTGCGGCTAACGCGCGGCGCGATGGCGCAAGGTTGTTTGAACTCGTTAAGTCGAAAGTCCAGCGTCCAATGTCCAAAGTCTGTGTCTAGTTAATTGGATAGCAGGGACGATTCTGTTCGGCAGGGAGACTCGGGCTTCGGACTTCGGAGTTTGGACTTTGGACAAAATACGTAACTTGAAGAAATGAAGCTCAAGGTTGGCATCTATGGCGGCTCGGGTTACGGCGGTTCGGAATTGCTGCGCATCCTATTGCTGCATCCGAATGTCGAGATTCTTTTTGTTACCGCCAACGAACAGGCGGGCAAACGTGTTAGCGAAGTTCATCGCAACCTCGCTGGGTTAAGTGAACTCGTTTTCTCCCAGGCGCCTCAAGAATCATCGCAGCTTAAGAATATCGATTGCGTTTTTCTGGCACTCCCCCACGGCCAGGCGATGGATGTCGTCCTCAAGCTTCCGGCGCACGTAAAAGCGATTGATTTATCTGGTGATTTTCGTCTTCGTGACCGGCAGGCGTTCGAAAAGCATTATGGTCGTACGCACACGGCCATGTCTGCGCAAGCGGAGTTTGTTTACGGCTTGACGGAAACAAACCGCGACGCAATTAGAAGTGCCCGGTTGGTTGCCAATCCCGGTTGCTTTGCGACAGCGACGCTGCTTGGTCTCGCGCCATTGACAGCGAACGGAATAATCAATGGGCGAGTTATTGTGGACGCTAAGACTGGTTCATCGGGTTCCGGCGCCAAGGCCGCGGCCAACACGCATCACCCACAGCGCATGAATTCGTTTTACGCCTACAAGCCTTTTACTCATCAACACGTACCTGAGATCGAACAGGAGCTGCACGCGATTGGCGATTGGACCAGCGAGCTGGTTTTCATGTCCCACTCGCTGCCGGTATCTCGCGGCATATTCGCGTCAATCTATGTCGAAACCAAAGCCGAAATAGTTGAGCAACAATTGCGCGCGCTGTTCGCCGAGTTCTATCGCGATTCATTTTTCGTTCGGCTGGTTGACGGTTCGCCTGATATTAACTGGGTGAAGACCACAAATTTTTGCGACCTTGGCTTTGCAGCGCGAGGACGAAGCGTCGTTGTGTTTTCGGCAATCGACAATCTGGTGAAAGGCGCTGCGGGCCAGGCGGTTCAGAATATGAATTTGATGTTTGGCCTCGACGAAAAAACCGGACTGATGTTGGTGGGCACGAATCCATGAGTGAGCACGAATTCAAAGAGGCGGCAATCAAACCGGACATTACTCCTGCCGATCTGGCGAAGATAGACATCCGTGTCGGCACGATCCTGTCTGTTGAGGACATGGCTGGTTCCGACAAATTATTGAAGCTCACGGTCAGCTTTGGAGATCATCAACGCAGTATTCTGGCGGGAATGAAACAGGAGCGAGCAAACCCGAAAGAGATCGAGGGCAAGCAGGCGCTTTTTGTGGTCAACTTGCCGCCGCGGAAAATGATGGGCCAGCTTTCCGAAGGGATGTTGTTCGACATTGGCTTTGTCGACGGCATCACGCCTTGCCTGGCAGTACCCGAACAACCGGTGCCGGATGGAGCGCGAGCAGGATGAGCACAGTGAAAACTTCCCACAGCGATATTGTCGCCCGCGAAGATCAGTTTCAAGTGGCGACCTACGAGAAGATGCCCATCGTCGCCGAGCGCGGCGCAGGCGTTTGGATCTATACGACTGACGGCAATAGGTATCTCGACTTGTACGGCGGGCATGCCGTTGCCGGCACCGGCCACTGTCACCCGCATGTAGTCGCGGCAATTCGCGAGCAATCGGAACGCTTGTTGTTCTATTCGAACCTCGTCTACTCGGAAGCGCGCGCGCGCGCCGCGGCAAAGTTGATATCAATCGCGCCCGCACCGTTGAGTAAAGTTTTCTTTTGTAATTCCGGCACGGAAGCAAACGAGAATGCGATGCGCATGGCGCGCATGAAAAGCGGCCGCGAAAATATCATTACGTTTTCGGGTGGCTTTCACGGACGCACAGCCGACTCGATCAGCGCCACCTTCCTGGGAAAATATCGCGAGCTGGGCAGGCCGAATGTGCCGGGCCATTTGCAGGCCCAGTTTGGCTACATTGAATCTGTGCGCGCGCTGGCCGATGAGACGGTGGCCGCGATCATGCTTGAGCCGATTCAGTCGATGGCGGGCGTGCGTGTGGCCCAACAACAGTTTTATCGAGAGCTGCGCAACCTGTGTGATGAGCACGGCATTGTTTTGATCTATGACGAGGTTCAGACAGGCGTCGTACGTACTGGAGAATGGTTTTTTGCAGGCAGCGAAGCTGGCGCGGGCGTTGTGCCGGACATTATCACGCTGGCAAAGTCGCTTGGTAGCGGTATTCCGGTTGGCGGTTGTCTCGTTAATGAGCGAGTTGCGTCACAGATTAAAGAAAACGATCTGGGCACAACTTTTGGCGGCGGCATGATTGCGATGGCCGCGGTAAACGCCACGCTCGAAGCAATTGAAAACGACGCACTGCTCGAAAATGTTAAGACGGTTGAAGCGTATCTGCGCAGGCGGCTAAAGGAAGTTGGGCAGGTCGTGGGTGTTCGTGGCAAAGGGTTTCTGCTGGGACTGGAGTTTACCGGCACGGCGAAAGCGGTTCATGAAGCGCTACTCGAGCGCATGATTATTACCGGGACCTCGAGCGATCCAAATGTGCTCAGACTTCTGCCGCCTTTATGTTTAAGACAACCTGAGGTTGACCTATTTGTGGAAAAGTTGATCGAAGTTCTCGCGTAATCATGAGTGAAGGTCAAAGCAAAGAGCGGGGGCAAGCCGCCCTTCCCGACCTTGAGCTGCTCGCACTTGAGCGCATTGATCACATTGAAAGGCTTTCACAGCATCCGGGCGATGAAGGTTGAAAGGCTCGGGGTCGGGAAGGTGGGCTTGCCCCCGCTCTGTTTAGGAAGAACTAGTGAAGAATTTTCTGACAACCTTCGATTTGACCAGCGATCAATTGAATCAACTGATCGACTCTGCGTGGCGCTTCAAGAGTGGCGCTGACAACTCCAAACCACTGGCCGGCAAGTCGGTGGCGCTGGTGTTCTTCAATCCGAGTTTGCGCACGCGCGCCTCGATGCAAGTTGGGATTTATGAATTAGGCGGTCATGCAGTAGTGCTCGAACCGGGCGGCACGAGCTGGACGTTGGAGCATCGCGAAGGCTTGGTGATGGATGGCGACAAGACGGAGCACGTCTCTGAGTTTGTGCGCGTGCTCGGTCGCTATTGCACTGCGATAGGCGTGCGCACGTTTGCCGCGCTGAAGAACTGGGATGAAGAGAGAACTGATCCGATCTTGAACGCGTTCGCGAAATACTCCGAACTGCCGATCATCAATCTCGAGTCGGCCATGCATCATCCCTGTCAGGCCCTGGCCGACATGATGACCATTCAAGAGAAGTTGGGCGCAGGGCGAAAGCGCGTCGTATTAACGTGGGCGTGGCATCCAAAGCCATTGCCGATGGCGGTGCCGAATAGCTTTGTATTGGCCGCCGCGCAAACGGGCCACGATCTCGTCATTGCGCATCCGGCAGGTTACGAGCTCGACGAAGAGTTGATCGAAACTGTCACGCAGCGTGCGGCGGCAGCCGGCGGCGGCGTCCAGGTAACAAAGAATATCGATGCGGCATTTGACGGCGCCGATGTTATCTATGCGAAGAGTTGGGGTGCGAAGCAGTTTTACGGAATTCCTGAAAAGGACATTGCGGAACGCGCGCAGTACCGTGAGAAGTGGATTGTCGACGAACAGAAGATGTCGCGCACGAAGAATGCGATCTTCATGCACTGTTTACCGGTGAGACGCAACGTAATAGTTACTGACGGCGTGATTGATTCGTCGGCGTCGGTAGTTATTGATGAAGCGGAAAACAGGTTGCACGTGCAGAAAGCCATAATGACTAAAGTACTGAGTACTGAGTACTGAGTGCTGAGTGCTGAGTGCTGACTGTTGATTTTTGACTTGCACTGACGATTAGGTTCTTACTCAGTACTCAGTACTCAGTACTTTTTCTATTATGACCAATACCAACGAAGTCGGCGACCAACTGCGGCTCGATCTCTTGCGCGAGGCGCTGCCCTACATTCAACGCTTTAAGGGCCAGACCTTTGTTGTGAAACTTTCGGGCAAAGCCACTGAAGATCATGACAATCTGAGTTCACTGGCCGAGGAGCTGGCGTTGCTGCATCAGGTCGGTATACGAATCTGCGTGGTTCACGGCGGCGGCAAACAGTTATCTGACCTCGCGTCAAAGCTCGGCATTGAACAGACGATCATCGAAGGCCGCCGCGTGACGGATGACGCAACGCTGGAGATGGCGAAGATGATTTTCGCCGGCAAGATCAACACGGACATCCTCGCCGCTCTGCGTAATCGCAGCATCGAGGCGGTGGGACTTTCGGGTGTTGATGGAAATATTGTGCACGCGGAACGGCGCCCGCCGAAAGAAGTTTTGAATCGCGAAACCGGCGAACGCTCGCAGGTGGAT
>DASQPM010000192.1:0-4939 GCA_035643935.1 Pyrinomonadaceae bacterium
CTCCTTCAACGTCCGCACTCCGTTGTCGCCATGATAAACCGCCTTCAGGGCTCCGTTGCGTAACAACTCCGCCAATTTCTGCGCATCCACCCGATCGCTCTTGTTACCGCTTTGCATCAGTTTGTTGTGCCGCGGATCACAGACCACTACCTCAGTGACCAAAGGTCGCACTACCTCATGCAGCCAGTTCGCCTGCGTCCCCTCTTCAAAAGTCACATACACTTTCCCGCGCAGCTGCTTGAGATAGCCGCGCACCCGCTCTGCTCCTGTCTCAATCACTGATTGCATCACTACCTTGCCGGCTCCATTCATTACCACGATCACAATACTTGCTCGATGCACGTCCATTCCCACATAATACGTTTTCATAGGGCTCTCCTTCGGTGGCAAACTTGAAGTCGTAGAACAACTCCAAGCTATCACCGCTGGGGCGCCCTTTCATATATAGAGTAGCGACCGGGTGTTGGCACTCAAACTGCGTTTTAATGTCGATCTCTTCTTCCTGAGGTGCTACGCCAATTTGCCAAGTTGGTGAATCCATGACCCGGTCGCTACCGCTCCCGGTTGTAAGTCTTTTGGGGAAAGTGGGTTAGCTCTGATGAAATTTCGAAGGCACGTTTTCGCGGCCCCACTTTAGCGTGCGACTCATCCAAACCAGTTCATCCAAAAAAACCGTGGCGCGTTTCTCAACAGCCGGATCTAAAAGTTTCCCTTCGCCGTCAAACGTTTTTTGTACCTTTGGGAAGTTGAGGTCCGAGAATGTTACGGCCAAGCCCAACTCACGCACCATAGTCACCATAGCTTCGATCACGCGCGTGCCTCCCCATGGGCCAGCAGACACGCCAACAAAGGCGACCGCTTTGTGTATGTACTCCTTCAGCAGTAAATCCAGCACAGCCTTCAACGGACCGGGATAGCCGTGGTTGTATTCAGGCGAAACTATTACCAAACCATCCGCGCGGATGATGGCGTCGCGCCATTCCGGAAAGAGATCTTTAATCCCCTGGCCATAGTCATCATGAGGAAACACAAAATCGCCTGCCTCAAATAACTTCGTTTCAATCTCAGGTCGCTTTTCCATCTCCCCCACCAACCACTTCGCCGGATGCAGGCTGTTGGGCTGCTTGCGATTGGTGCCAAGAAGAACCGGTAGGAATAATTTTTCCACCACGATAGTCTCCTTTCCCTCCGTGGGCAGAGCCACTGTCCGCGACGCAAACTAACAGTTGGCTTTACATTCTAAGAAACTCAGTTAGCTCGTCAGCATTCGGCAGTGCGGTGCGCGCACCCAGATCGCGGCACTTGAGTGTAGCTACCGCATTACCCAGGTGCAGACTTGTTTCAATCGCTTCGCCGGTTAGCAAACCAAACAGAAAGCCACCATGAAACGCGTCTCCTGCACCGGTTGTGTCGCGGCAACCTTGCGGAACCTTACCCGCAGCTGCTTCGAGAAACTGGCCTTCGTAAAGAACTACGGCGCCGCGCGCGCCTTTTGTCAGGCCGACAATTCCACATCCGTAACGCGCCTTTAGTTCCACCAGCGACGCGCGTTCATCCGCGATGCCGGTCAAGCGATGCGGAAACTCTGCCGAGGTGATTAGAATATCGATTAATGGAAGCAGTTGTGGCAGTCCATCGTAGATGTTGTCGATATCGGCGGAAACAATTGTGCCTTCTGCGCGCGCGGCTTCGGCCATGCGCACACATGCCGGAGGATCGTGAGCATCTAGATGCAGCACCCGTCCGCGCGTCGCCAAAGCCAGCGGAGCTTCCCCGGCAGAATAAGAAACGCGATCATCGCGGTCCCAGATGATGGTCCGCTCGCCGTTGCGCGCATCGATGATGATGAAGGCGAGCTGATTGCGCGCGCCTTCGATCACCTGCGTGAATTCGATATCGACGCCTTCTTCCTGCAAAGCGCGAAAGCCGAATTGCCCTTCCGCGTCTGAGCCGAAGCGGCCGGCGTAGGCGGTCTTCAGGCCCAGCCGTTGCAGCGCAACCATTGCGGTGGCGGTCTGTCCACCCGCCGTTTGCTTGTGTTCGAGCAAACGAGTCTTGGTGTCGAAGGCGGGATACTCCGCCACGACGATCAAGTGATCGACTGCATTCAGGCCAAAGCCCACTGCGTCGAACTGTTTGTTGTCGGCCAAAAGAAAGGGAAAGCGCATAAAGTTATCTAGGTCGAAATCTCAAAGTCGGGAAGGTGGGCTTGCCCCCGCCCAACATGGGTAACAGGATGCGTCCAAGGAATCGAACAAAGAGCGGGGGCAAGCCCGCCTTCCCGACCTTGAGCTTCTCGGAGTTGAGTCCAGCCGATGTGTAGCCTCGTGGTTTTCGATGTATCGGTGCGTTAGAATGTCACTCGTACATATAGTTCCAAAATAAATAAGCAGTGACATTAGCTGAAAAACTAAAGGAAATACCAGTTTCCGCCGGCGTCTATCTTTACAAAGACAGCGCCGGCAAAATCATCTATATCGGCAAGGCCAAGCGCCTGCGCAGCCGGGTGCGCTCGTACTTTCAGGCGCGCCCTTTCGATCGCAAGACCGACGCGCTGGTCAAACAAATTGCCGACGTCGAGTTCATCGTCACTGACAACGAAGTCGAGGCGTTGATACTCGAAGCCACGCTCACCAAAAAACACAAGCCGCGTTACAACGTCAATCTAAAAGACGACAAGTCGTATCCGCATCTCAAGTTGACGATCAACGAGCCATTTCCCAAGGCCGTAATCACGCGTCGCGTTCAGAAAGACGGCGCGCTTTACTTCGGCCCGTTTCTGCCGGCGTCAATGGCCCGCAAGACGATCGACGTCATTAACCGAACATTCCAATTGCGCACCTGTGACATAGAGATCGACGGCAAGGCGCCGCGACCGTGTCTTGAGTATCACATCAAGCGCTGTCTTGGCCCATGCGTTAAGGGCTTGTGCACTGCGGATCAGTATCAGGAGGCTGTGCGCGACGTACGTCTTTTGCTTGAAGGTCGAAACACCGAGCTGGCCGACACGCTGGAAGAACGTATGGACCAGGCCAGTGAAGAAATGCGTTACGAGATGGCCGCCAAGTATCGCGACCTGCGCAGGACAGTAAATAAACTTTCCGAACAGCAGAAGATGGCAACCACAAGTGCTCGCGATGTGGACATCTTTGCCTACTATCGCGAAGGCCAGCGCCTGGCTTTGCAACTTTTCACTATGCGCGAAGGCAATATCGTCGGCCGCCGCGAGTTCTTCTGGGAAGACCTGCCGGAAGATGACTTCGATCCAGCGTCGTTTCTCGGCGAAGTGCTGGCCCAGTATTACGCGACAGATTACGTACCGAAAGAGATTCATGTTCCGGTGGACTTCAAGGATCGCGAGTTGCTTGAGCAGGCGCTCACGAAACGAAAAGGGCGACGTGTGAAGATTCACTATACGCAGCGTGGCGAGAAGCGCGATCTCATCGACCTTGGCGAAAAGAACGCTAAGCTCGCTTTCGAACAACGATTCCGCATTTTGAAGCCAGACATGAAACGCGTGCTGGAAGAATTGCAGGAGACCCTGGAGTTGCCACGCTTTCCGGCGCGCATCGAGTCGTTTGATATTTCGCATATCCAGGGCGCCGAGAACGTTGCCGGAATGGTTGTTTGCGATAACGGCAAGATGAACCGCGCGGAGTATCGCAAGTTTCGTATTCGCGACGTGGTAGGCGCAAACGATTTTGCTTCGATGCACGAAGCAGTGCTCAGACGTTACCGGCGCGTGTTGACTGAAGGAAAGCCTTTGCCCGATCTGATCATGATTGACGGCGGCAAAGGCCAACTCGCCGCAGCCGCTGAAGCAATGCGCGAACTTGATTTGGAAGCAATCGCAATGGTGGGCGTGGTGAAGCCGCCGCTAAAACACAATCAGGTTTCCTATCTGCTGGTGAAAGGCCGCGAGCACGAACCTGTCTTTCTGGATCCGCATTCGCTGATTCTGCGTCTGCTGCAAATGATCCGCGACGAAACGCACCGCTACGCTTTGAGTTATCACCGCAAGCGTCGCGAGTTGCGCGACTTCACTTCGGAGCTGTCGGAAATTCCGGGGGTAGGCGAGAAGCGCAAGGGCCGGCTGCTGAGACATTTTGGGTCTATCCAGCGAATAGCCGCTGCATCGGCGCTGGAGTTGACGCCTTTTGTTGGGAAGAAAACGGCACGGGAAATCGAGGATCATTTTGCGCGCCAACGCAGTTTAGCTGAAAGCGCTGCAGTTGGAACTAATAAAGCAACGCTATGATGAAGCAAAGAATTTCAAGAAGTTCAGAGTACAAGCTTTAGCTTGCGTCTGGCCGAAAGCGGCAAGCTTAAGCTTGTACTCTGAACTTCTTGTCCTTTATCAAACCTTGACGCAGTCGCGGGGCGGGAACAGAATGACAATCGCTTGGTTTGACAACTTCTTGCGATTCTCTTTTTCTCTACCTAGAAGGAGGAACTTTCCATGGCAAGCAAGGCCAGCATCGGTGGACATCCTGTGCACCCGATTCTGATTCCATTTCCAATTGCGCTTTGGTCCACGTCGTTTCTCTGCGACGTGATTTTTTATTTTTGGCGCAACCCAAATCTTAACCTGATTGCGAAAGCCATGCTGGCGGTGGGATGTGTTGGCGCAGTTGCTGCCGCTATACCCGGCATTATCGACTGGCTAAGTATTAAGGACGCCGGCGTAAAACGAATTGCCGACTGGCATGCGCGGCTAAACATCATCGCCTTGATCGTATTCGCGATAAGCCTTTACTTTCGCCTGCAGATGGGCGCGCATTGGGTCAACTACCGCCTGCGAATTCCTTTCCTGCTTTCGTTGCTGGGAGTGATTTTGATTTCGATATCCGGCTGGCTCGGCGGCGAACTCGCCTACAAACATGGTGTAGGAGTTGCGCCTCAGCACGATTCACCCGAAGAGGAAGCCGCGAAAGTTAGA
>DASQPM010000193.1:0-6348 GCA_035643935.1 Pyrinomonadaceae bacterium
GGCCGGATTTGGTCCGGCCTCAGATCGGTTGGCGGAGGCATTCAGCCTCAGCGGTCGCTGTCCTCACCCCAGCGACCAGCGCCGAGTGGTGCGGATTTTATACCTTCGCGATTGTCTGTCAATAAAAGATTTGTTGCATGAAATCGATCAAAAAAGCCCTGTGTGTCGTTATCTGTCTTCCTGAATTAGTGGCTCAGTTGGTTAAGGTCACAACAATGCATTCTCCCTGGGATGACGACATAGTGAATTGTTCAGTCTCACTGATTACATTCCTCATTTCGCAACGTGGATAATCAAAGCGGTCTAGCGGTGTAAGGAAAACCCTTTCTCTTGACCGGCCACGCTACTCGGAAATTACCTACTTCAACAGTAGTGTCACAATCAAAACAAAAAGGCCCGCCTCACGGATAATCGGAACTGTAGTCACAGGGGTCTTTCCAGAAGTGTAAAAGTGCCCGGCACGCGCCAGCTCAACTAGGTCGTTAGCATCCCGGAGAAAAACGCGGGCGACGCAGTTCTTCTTGAAGATTACGTCGCCCTGGTCGACCATTCCACGAAACGCTCGGCCTCGTATGAATCTGTTTTCGGTTCAGTTAGTTTCGAGGCACGGCTGGCGTAGGCGTCGGCGTTGCACCCATGGTCCCTTCAGTTGTGCCGGTGTTGTCGTTAGTGGTCGTGTTTGTGTTCATGTTCGTTTTCCGGTTGCCTCTTCGTCCTCGACCACGTGACGGCTTAGCCGGGGTGGCCGGTTCAGCAGCCGTCGCGGGCGTTTCCGTCGCGGCGGGCATCGCAGGTTCAGCGGGCATCGCCGGTGTTGCTGCCGCGCGTGAGCGGCGGTGACGCGAGCGGCCGGATGCGCCGGTCGGCGTGAAAGAGCAAACATGGGATGCGCCAGGAACGGTTGTTAAGGTTAAGCGGTCACCTGATTTCTTCGCGCGCATTGAGACGATTGTCGGTGGTGGCCCGGCAGGATGCCCTGGAGTGGACATCACTACTTCGCCAAACTGCATTGCCACACCGGTGTAGCCGCGAGTCGTGCTGGCAACAATGCGTCCCGATTTTCCGCCATCAGTGGTGAACTGATTGCCGGTGATGGTCAGCGTCGTCGGTCCACTTACGCCGGCATCGCCACAATCGAACGTTCCTGTATACGTGCCTGACAGATCAGTTTGTTCAGTCGTTTCCGCGGCTGGCGCAGCGGGCATGTCAGCGGTAGCCAATGGCACGGCCGCATCGGTAGCCGTATTTGTGTTTGCGGCTTTGTGGCGTCTACCTCTGCGCCGAGTAGATTTTTTAGTGCTCGTAGCGGCTGCAGCGTTTTGATTTGTGGACTCCTGGGCCAACACCAGGAAGTCAAAACCAGCAGCAGAGATAACCAGGAAAACTACGAAGAGAAAACTGCTAAAACGAAATACTTTCATACTCATAGGTTGCATCCTCCCTGTGATTTTGCGCCTTCAGGAATCAAATTCCCGCGCAATCTTCAATTGTTCTGGGGGATTTTGGAAAAGGGGTAGGTTTTAACGGTTCTCTTTTACCACCAAGGGCTGGAAACCTCAACCGCACGGGACCACCATTGGACCAGCGTTAGACCAGTGACGGAGGCAGCACAAACTGTCCGATGTGTGGTCCATCATAGTTGAGACTGGTGCGCAGGCTTAGTTCAATTGCATCACGAGTGTCTTCGGGCGTTATCACTGCGTCAACAAACCCGCGCGCTGCCGCATATTTTGCGTCGAGATCTCGCTCGTAGGTTTCACGCACATTATTCATCTGCTGTTCAAGTTCAACGCTCGGCTCTTCGCCCTTTGCCCTTAGCTTTTCAAGTTGGCTGCCAAAAACAGCCTGCACCGCTGAGTCGCCTTCCATAACACCCATACGGCCGCTGGGCCAACTGAAGATGAAATCAGGATCGAATCCCTGTCCGGCCATCGCGTAGTAACCAGCACCAGAAGCATGATTAACCGTCAACACAATTTTCGGAACCAACGCTGTGGCCATTGCTTCGACGAATTGCGCGCCGGCACGAATGATTCCCGAGTGCTCGGCTTCCGGTCCGACCATGAAACCCGAAACGTCCTGAACAAATAGCAGCGGTGTTTGGTGGCGATTACAAGTCTCAATGAAGTAAGCCACCTTCTCGGCCGACTCCGTATAGATGATGCCGCCAAACCGCGGAGGCCCACCGGCGGGCGACCTCACCATTCCCCTATGATTGGCGATAACGCCGACCTGAATACCGCGAATGCGCGCATGCCCCGTGATGATTTCCTTCGCGTAGTCAGCTTGAAACTCATCCAGCTGTCCGTCGTCGAGAAGGCAATCCAACAACTCGCGCATGTTGTAAGGCTGACGATGATCTTCCGGAATGATTTCGTAGATTTTTTCGGCAGGCGTCTTTGCTTTTTCACTGGATACAGAAGGCATCGTTCCATCTGACCGCACCGGCAACTCAGAAACAAACTCGCGAATCTTCGCAATGCACGCTTCATCGTTCTGCACTCGATAATGGGCTACACCTGACAATTCGTTATGCGCGCGCGCGCCGCCGAGCGTTTCGTTATCGATGGTTTGCCCGGTTGCGCCTTTCACCAGGTTTGCGCCGCCGAGTCCCATGAAGGAGGTGCCTTCAACCATGATGATGACGTCTGAAAGCGCCGGCAGGTATGCGCCGCCGGCAATACACGGGCCCATCACTGCTGAAATTTGCGGGACTTTCAAATAGCGCCGCATTATTGAGTTGTAGTAGAAGATGCGTGACGCGCCATACTGTCCGGGAAAAACGCCGCCCTGATATGGAAGGTTAACGCCCGCCGAATCCACCAGGTAAATGATCGGCACGTGGCAGCGCATCGCAATTTCCTGTGCGCGCAGAATTTTCTTGATTGTCTCCGGCCACCACGAGCCGGCTTTAACGGTTGCATCATTGGCAACCACAACCGCTTCCCTGCCTTCAACGCGACCGACTATTGTGACAACCCCCGCCGCTGGAGCATTGCCAATTTCATCGGAGTTCTGAGTGCTGAGTGCTGAGTACTGAGTTCCTGCCGTGTTCTGACTTCTGACTTCTGACTTCTGACTTCTGTTCTCTTTATACTGATCGTAAGCAACCAGCAGCCCTATCTCCTGCGAGAAAGTGTCCTTATCAAGCAGCAGATCGATCCGTTCGCGCGCGGTGAGTTTGCCTTGCTTGTGTTGCTTCTCAATCTTTCCAGGCCCGCCACCAAGGCGCAGCTTTGTTTCAAGCTGGTGCAGCTCTTCAGCTAGTTGCTTTAAGCGGAAAGATGCCGGTTTGGGTTTGGATTCAGTTATTTTCATCGACAAAGACGGACGACGATTGGGAACCAATCGTAAATTCTAGAACCGAAGGGCCCTCAACAAATCGTTTGCATCAACCTGCTGAGGTAAACCTTCGATAATTGTGACATGCAAACCTCGCAGCTCGATGACCACCTGACCTTCGCTCGTTTGCCACGAATAAAAGTTATGGGTGTTGGGTGTAGGGTGTAGGGTGTCGGTTTCCGAACCGAGTAAATCCAAACGTTTCGCGTTCGGGTAGCGTAGTTCCGTCCGTTTCACGTAAGCATCAAGAAACTCGCGCGCGTCGTTTTCAGTATCCCAGGCTGAGACCTGGGCGATCATTACCTGCCCGGGATTCGCGCCTTCGTAAACATGGTAGCGATCACCGGACCAACCGGCCGCAGCTCGGCGTGATTCAGCCGGCGAGTTTAGAAATTGATCCAGCAACAGGTAATAGCCCCACTCTCCGTTCACATCAGAGTCGATGCGCCGCCACGAAGCGGGCAATGGGCGGTGCGCGCTGGGCAGTTCTGAAGTCGCGCCTTTATCAGCCGCATTCAGCAAACTGCTCAAATCAGGCAGCACTATTTTCAACGGCTGTTCATAAGCAAAGTATTTTTCCGGGTGCAAAATTTGTTCCGTGGACAAGGGCAGTTTTGTAAATGCCTTTGACAATCCGGCGAAACCCTGGGCCCTATAAACTCGCGTCGCCCACTCGCTTCCCTGCAGGTACGGAAAAATCAACGATTCACGCAAAGCCCGCGGCGCCCGGTTAAATTGTTCGGTGGCGACTCCGGTGTTGAGTGAGCGCGTGAATGCCAGCGCCACAAGCGGATTTTTCGCCATGTAGATCATCATAGCGACCGTCGCATCTCCCTCAATCAGGGAGTGCACGGCAAGCTGCGCATCGGAATCACCGTGCGGCCATTTCTGAAAGCGGCGCAAGTTGAAGTGCTGATCCTGGAGTGCGTGGGTCAGTTCGTGCGCCATCACCGGTTTTTGAGTTTCCAGCTCCAACCAGTCTGCCAGATAAAACTCACGGGTAACGGGATCGTAGTATCCGGCAATCTGCTCCAGCAGCAACTTGATGATGAACGGGCGATATTCGAAATTTGCGGGCGCCAGGCCAAATTTGCGGTATGCGACTTCAGTGGCGTGCATTTCCGCGGTTGTCATCTGCTCGTAAAGATTCTTAACGAGCATACTTTCGATCTCAGCACGCGACTGGGCCCCGCTTTTCACCGGCCGCAGGATCGGCAACTCGCGAATTTTGCTGGTTTCTTCCAATACGGCGGACGTAGCAGCAACAATCGCTGCCTCGCGCGCGGCGCGGCTGGAGATTGCCGGCCGCTGCTGAGCTTGCGGCCGAACACTGAAATTGAAAAATGCAGTGTTTGTGAGAAGCCCGAAGGCGGCCGTTAGGGCCAGGAATCTGGTAATATTCTTTGACATCATCAGGCTTTCGCTCTTATAGTCCGCCTAAACGCAAGGACAATCGCGGCTGGTAATTCAACAGAATCTCTGCAACCGAAGTTTGAGGGTATAACGCTCAGATGACAAGTCCCGCACCTGAAAATGTCTTCGGCGAATGGCATGAGACGCTGATTCGCGTCCGCTATGCCGAAACCGACAAAATGGGGATCGTTTATTACGCCAATTACCTCATCTGGTTCGAAATTGGCCGCACCGATTTTTGCCGCGCCCGTGGCTTTTCCTATAAGGACATGGAAGAGAACGACGATGCCTTTCTGGTTGTTGCGGAAACCTATTGCCGTTACAAAGCGCCCGCATACTACGACGACGAATTGCTGATTCGCACTCATATAACGGAACTGCGGAAACGATCGCTGAGATTTGGTTACGAAATCGTGCGCGCATCAGACGGTCAGGTCATTGCCGAGGGCGAAACCGGACATGTGATCACCGATTCAACCGGCCGCGTACGCTCGTTTCCTGAAGGCTATGCGCAAAGACTGCTGGCCCCACCGATTCTAAAGCCAGCCAATGGCGGAGAGATTGTGCCCACGGAAACCGGTCCCGCTTAACTCCTGATCTAATTGATGCCCGAAGTTGAGAGTCCAGCCTTTAGGCTGCTGCTTCCAAACCTCAAACTAAAGTTTGTACTCTAAACTTCTTTTCTTCTAATCATGGGCCAGGTTCAGCCTGACAATCCCACGCGCGCGGCCAGTCGCTTCGTCAATATCCAACACCACACCGCAAATCCTGACAGCACCACTTGAATGTTCTGCTCTTTTGCCCGTAGCGGAAGTGAAACGCGTGATAACGTCTTTCTTGTCCATTCCGATTACGCCGGAATAGCTGCCGGTCATTCCCAGATCCGTTAAATACGCAGTTCCATTCGGAAAGATCCGGTCGTCAGCCGTTTGCACATGAGTATGAGTGCCCAGGACGGCGGACACGCGCCCGTCAAGGTACCAGCCCATTGCAGCTTTTTCGGAAGTCGCCTCGGCGTGTATATCGACAATGCGAACCTTAGTATCGCCAGACAAATCTGCCAGCAACGCGTCGACTGCACGAAAGGGATCGTCCGAGGGCGGCATGAAAACTCGGCCCATCAGATTCATTACCGCTACCTTCGCACCATTGATAACTCCGATCCAAATGCCGCTTCCGGGCGTATTAGGTGGATAGTTTGCCGGTCTGAGAAGTCGAGGCTGTTTGACGATGTAGGGAGCTGCTTCCTTTTTATCGAAGATGTGGTTTCCTGAAGTCATCACATCGATGCCCGCAGTAAACAGCTGTTCGCAAAGAGACGGAGTGACTGAAAACCCGCCCGCCAGATTTTCAGCATTCATGATTGCCAAATCAATGGCGTGCTGTTCCCGCAGATCCTGAATGCGCTCAAGCACCGCCAGGCGACCGGGCTTCGCAACCACATCTCCAATCATGAGTACGTTCATAAGGCGGTAAATAGTAAATGGTAAATGGTAAATAGAAAACTGAAGCTTTCGACCGCCTTCGGCCATGTCGCAAAGCACAAACAGAAAAACCGCAAAAGAAAATCGTCAACCGAGAATAGCTCTCAAC
>DASQPM010000194.1:0-3838 GCA_035643935.1 Pyrinomonadaceae bacterium
AGCAGGCGCTGTTGACTCCTGAAGTTTTGCGCGAAACGGACGGCGACATTTATCGAGATGCACGTCGAATGTTGCTCGAATGCGAATCCTCGAATGTTGTGGAGCAAATGCAAAGCCTCGATACGCGGCTATACCTTGCAGAAGACATACTGACAAAGGTGGACCGTGCCAGCATGGCAGTATCGCTCGAGGTGCGCGCGCCTTTTCTGGATCCGCGTGTGGCCGAGTTTGCGGCATCATTGCCGGCGAATTACAAACTGCGCGGCAGCAAGACGAAATACATTTTGAAGCGCGCCATCGCGGATCTTGTGCCACCATTTGTGCCGCGTCGAGGCAAGAAGGGCTTTGGAGTACCAGTGGCGAAATGGTTAAAAGAAAATCTGCGCCCGCTGGCCCGCGATCTTTTGTCGCCGGAACGCGTGCGGCGGGCGGGCGTTTTCAATTCCGGTTACGTAACTAAACTTCAAGAGGAGCATGAACGCGGAGTCGCCAATCACCGTAAGCTGCTTTGGACTTTGTTGATGTTTGAGCTGTGGCATGAAAGCTTCGTGGAAACGCCGCGGCGAATTGAAACGTCGGTCACCAGCAGAAATTAGCCGCGGATGAACCCGGATAAACGCGGATCAGATTAAAAAGAAGAAGCAGAGTAAAAAATAAGAGGTACAGCAAGATCAGTCGAAAGCGAATGTCGGCTTTAACTGAAACGTTTTATGCTTTTTCAGATTCGCGTCATCCGCGTGAATCCGCGGCTAATTAGTTATGAATATCTCCGTTGAGCAGGCATTTAATGATCTTTTTCAATGGTGCCGCGCGCGCGACTTTGCCGGACATGATCCCTTCGACGCTCTCAACAGCCGAATTTTTCAGGCCACTCCTTTCGCAAGATCCGAAACAGCCCGCTTAGTTTGGACGCAAATCATCAAACGATCGCCGCTAAACCTGCGCAGCCTTGCCGGCGTCCCCGCGGAAAAAAATGCGAAGGGCATAGCTTTGTTTGCGTTGGCGGCCCTGGCAAACTGCCGACGGTTAAAGACAATCGAGGCGGAGAGCGAAGCTCGCGATCTATTAGAAGAGTTGATCAGTTTACAAATCAGCGGTTACAGCGGCGCTGCCTGGGGATACAATTTCGACTGGCAAAGTCGTCACTTCTTTGCGGCCCGTGGCACGCCCATGATTGTGCCGACCGCGTTTGCGGCGCGCGCCTTATTTCAAGCAGCTGACACATTCCGTGATGAGCGGTGTTTGGAAATCGCGCGAAGTAGTTGCGAGTTTATCCTTTACGATCTTAAACGCACGGTCGAGACAGAAGATGAAGTGTGTTTCAGTTACTCGCCAATTGATCATACGTGCGTTTTCAATGCCAGCCTGCTGGCTGCAGAAACGCTGGCCAGCGTCGGCGCGTTAACCGGGGAGAATGATTTTTGTGAGTTGGCTGTGCGCGCCGCGCGCTATGTTGTAAAAAGACAGCGCAGTGATGGCGCCTGGGTGTACGGGGCTGCGGCGAATCAAGCCTGGGTAGACAACTTTCACACCGGTTATGTGTTGCAATCGCTTTCGCGCATTATGAACAGTTGTCCCGGTGCCGAGTTTGGCGACGCGCTTGAGCGCGGGTACAAATTCTGGCGAGAGCGGTTCTTTCTTGCGGACGGATGGCCGAAATACTACGATGACGCGCTTTATCCCGCCGATACACACACGGCCGCAGCGGCAATCGTGACGCTCCTGGAAATGCGGCCTTTGGATAGCGGAGCGCTATCGCTGGCGGAAAAGGTTGCGGCTTGGCTACTAAACAATATGCGCGATAGCAGCGGGTTTTTTTATTATCAGCGCAAGCGTTTTTACACCGTTCGAACGCCCTTCATGCGCTGGTCGCAGGCATGGACCACTTACGCGTTGGCGCGCTTGTTGGAAGAACGTGATTTGTAACTCAAACTGTTAATTTATATGAGTCAAGAATGAAAAGTCTCATGGTTGGGAAGGGCGGTTTACCCCCGCCCGCTGAATGCCACTCAAGGCAAGCGGGGGCAAGCCACCCTTCCCAACCATGAGACTCCTGTCTTGACTCTTTTATGTCGCTGTCGATTTGTCGCCAGAGTTTAGAGAATCGAAAGATGCCCATTGCTTCTGATGTAACTCTCGGAAACGACGTTCGTATCTTTCAGCCGGAACTCGTCAATCTCTACGGCTGTTCTATTGCTGACGAAACAAAAATCGGCGCCTTTGTCGAGATACAGAAGAACGCTTCCATTGGCGCTCGTTGCAAAATCTCATCGCATACGTTTATCTGCGAAGGCGTAACCATTGAAGACGAAGTCTTCATCGGCCATGGTGTGATGTTCAGCAACGATCTTTACCCCAGCGCAGTCAATGCCGACGGCACATTGCAGACCGAGACTGATTGGACGGTCGTCGAAACGCGCGTAAAGAGGCGAGCAGCGATCGGCAGTAATGTCACGATCATGGCGGGCATTACAATCGGGGAGCATTCGTTGGTTGGCGCCGGCGCGGTCGTTACGCGTGACGTTCCTGATTATGCAATCGTGGTGGGCGTCCCGGCGCGGGTTGTCGGCGATGTTCGGGAACGCCCAGAAGAGTTTAAGCAGGAACACACATGATAAAAGTCGGAGTCGTTGGCTATGGTTACTGGGGTCCAAACCTGGTGCGGAATTTCATGGAAGCGCCAGCTTCAACAGTTGTTGCCGTTTGCGATCTGCGCACCGAGCGGTTGGCCCAGTTACGCGTGCGCTATCCGACCATTCATACTGTTAACGATGCGGGCGTTCTGTTTAACGACCCCTCGCTCGATGCAATCGTAATCGCTACACCGGTGTCATCGCATTTCGACCTGGCCATGGCCGCACTTCAGGCGAACAAGCATGTGCTGGTTGAAAAGCCATTAGCCGCAAACTCAGAACAGAGCATCCAGTTGATCGAAGAGGCTGCCCGACGCCAGCGCGTGCTGATGGTGGACCACACCTTCGTCTATACCGCCGCCGTCAGAAAAATCCGCGAGCTGATTACCGCCAATGCCTTAGGCGATATTTATTACTACGACGCGGTGCGCGTTAATCTCGGGCTGTTTCAGCACGACGTGAATGTAATTTGGGATCTTGCGATCCACGATCTTTCGATCATGGATTATGTATTGCCGGCAAAAGCGACCGCCGTTTCGGCGACAGGCATTAGCCACATTCCCGGTCAACCTGAAAACGTCGCTTACATGACTTTGTTCTTCGATAACCCCCAGATCGCTCACGTTCACGTCAACTGGCTGACGCCGGTTAAGGTGCGGCACACTCTTATTGGCGGCAGCGAGAAGATGATTCTTTATGACGATCTTGAACCCAGCGAAAAGGTGAAGATCTACGACAAGGGCGTCACTATTTCGCAGAGTCCGGAGGCCGTTTACGAAATGCTCGTCAGTTATCGGTCGGGCGATATGTGGGCGCCGCGGCTCGATGCGACTGAAGCTTTGCAAACGGAAGCGCTTCATTTTATTGATTGCATCGAAAACAAGAAACAGCCGGAAACGGATGGCCAGGCCGGCTTGCGTCTGGTGCGCACCGTCGAAGCCGCGGAGAAATCGTTGCGCGCAAAAGGGCAGCTTGTTGAAATTTAATAAAGTTGGATAGTTGGTTCCAAACCCACCCTTCAGTTTCGATTGCCAATGCGAATTTGGATCGATCTGGCAAACTCTCCGCACGTTCCATTCTTCCGTCCACTCGCAAATGAGTTCACGCGGCGCGGTCATGAGGTAGTCGTGACCGCGCGCCGGTTTGCCGAAACTGTGCCGCTGGCCGAGGCTGCCGGGTTTACTCCCGAAGTGATTGGCGGACAT
>DASQPM010000195.1:0-16256 GCA_035643935.1 Pyrinomonadaceae bacterium
ACACGCCTTCGCGCGGACTCGACACAACTGCAAAATTTCTGGCAATGAATTTGTCACGCTGGGGATTCAAACCGGCGGGCGACGATGGCACGTTCTTTCAAAAGATTGCCTTGCGGCGCGACTATCTGGAAAAAGCCGAGACAAGAGTGCAACTGAACGGCCAAACCCTGGTTATGGGCGATGACTACATTCCTTATTCGCGTCCTGCAAACATTACTGCTCCGCTCGTGTTCGCCGGCAACGGTTGGTTAGTTAAGTCGAAAAATATCGATGGCTACAAAGGGATCGATGCAATAGGCAAAATTGCCATCATTGTTGCGCCGCCGGACGGACTGCCGCCCGGCATCACCCGGGCAGATCTAACCGGCAAGCGCGGCGAGGACTTTATGACGGCCGGCGAGTATGCACAGAAGCTGGGCGTGGCAGGGCTGGTATTCATTCCTGATTTTCAGTATCTGGCGAATTGGGATCGCAACCGAAGTCGACTGACTGAACGAGGCGTTACGAGGGTCGTCAAGTTTGAAACTCCCGGCGCCCTCGTTTCCGGCAACCTGACAGTAAACTCAGTACTGTTGCCCCAAATCGTGGCGGCGCCGCGCCTGGCAAATGCTTTGTTCCAGGGTGAAAGGCAAAGCGCTAGCGCGATCTTCGAATCAACCTATTCCGGTAAGGCTCCTGATCCTTTTGAGTTGAGGCCCGATAAGCAATTGTCGCTCACTATCAAGACAAAATCTGACACGATGGCAACACAAAACGTGGTGGCCGTCTTTGAAGGCAGCGATCCTGTTTTGAAAGATGAGTACGTCGCGGTGGGCGCACATTACGATCACATTGGCATCGGCGTGCCGCTGAACGGGGATGCAATCTACAACGGCGCCGACGACGACGGCTCGGGGACAACTGCGCTGTTGGCGATGGCCGAAGCTTTGGCAAAAGCGCCGAAGAGGCCGAAACGTTCGGTGCTGTTTGTTTGGCATGCCGGCGAAGAAAAAGGTTTATGGGGCTCGCGTTATTTCACCGAGAATCCAACTATTCCGCTCGAGAAGATCGTGACGCAAATCAACATCGATATGATCGGGCGCAGCAAAAAGGAAGGCGACACGAATGTGCGGAACGCGAATTTGTCAGGGCCGGACGAGATTTATGTTATTGGCTCAAAGATGATGAGTACTGAACTGGGAGAGCTGACAGAAACTGTTAACAAGAACTATTTGAACATTACCTTTAACTATCGCTACGACGATCCAACTGATCCCAATCGCTTCTTCTTCCGCAGCGATCATTACAACTACGCAAAGAAGGGCATTCCGATCGTCTTCTTTTTTGACGGCGAGCACGAGGACTATCATCGCCCCGGCGATGAAGTGCAAAAGATCGATTTTCCAAAGATGGAGAAGATCACGCGCACCGTTTACATGCTGCTGTGGGAAGTGGCCAATCGTGCGATGCGGCCAAAGGTTGATAAACAGTTGCCGGCGCAGTTGAGTGGCGGTTGATGAGAAACTAAAGAGCGGGGGCAAGCCCGCCTTCCTGACCTTGAGGTTGCTCAGCCTGATCTGATTTCTCTCATATGATTGGCCTTCAATGCGAAAATCAAAACCTCAACTCAAAATGTCTCAGGGTTGGGAAGGCGGGCTTGCCCCCGCTCTTAGTTCCCTCGTTCCGCAACCAGCCGCCGATAGGCTTCAGCGCGCGAGAGGCCCAGCTCGCGCGCCGCTTTCTTGAGAGCCGCGCGATGGTCCATGTCCTGAGACTCAAAAGCATCAACAAGCGCGGCAATAGTGCGAACCTCACCAGCGTTCTTCACTTCACTATCGATCGCTGTGCGATCGATAAGCAGCACGATTTCACCGCGCGCTTTCTCCTCTGAACCGAACCGTTCGGCTAACTCACTCAAACGCCCGCGCACGATCTCTTCATGAATCTTAGTCAACTCGCGTGCGACGACTGCATTGCGCTCGCCCAGAATTTCGCGAGCATCGCGTAGCGTGGCGGCAATGCGATGCGGGGCTTCATAAAAAATGAGAGTTGCCGGAAGCTCGCGCAGCTTAGTCAGGCGCGCGCGCCGTTCTCCCGTACGCGCCGGCAGAAAGCCGGCAAAAAAGAATTCGTCGGTCGGCAAGCCCGAAGCTACCAGCGCCGCGATCAAGGCAGTCGGTCCCGGCAATGCAACCACCGGTATGTCTTGTGCGCCTGCCTCACTGACGAGGCGAAAACCGGGGTCGCTGATGCTCGGCGTGCCGGCATCGGAAACAATCGCCACGTTCGCACCTGAGGCGAGCGCTTTCAGCAATTCAACCGTGCGTTCGCGCTCGTTGTGATCGTGATAACTGGTAACTTTTGTTTTGATCCCGTAATGGTTCAGAAGTTTTCTGGTATGGCGCGTATCTTCACAGGCGATGATGTCAACTTCGCGCAACACCCTGAGCGCGCGATGAGTGATGTCTTCCAGATTGCCAATTGGCGTCGCGACGACGTAAAGCTTTCCCGGCATAGCGCTATTCTGTCATCTGGCGCCAAACATACGAAAGCCTCGTCTCACTTTTCAGTGAAACGAGGCTTTTCGTTACCTGAATCTAGATTAATGATTAGTTAGGCCAGGGGATTTGGCGCCACCAATCGTTGTTGTTATTGTTGTTCCTTCGGTTTCGCCGATAGTCGTCGTTAATGCGTCGGCCATTGCGATTGTGTTCGCCGTGATCTCTTCCTGTCGTCCCATAAGCGTCTGAGATCACGCTCAACTCCTGCTGAATTGCTGACCACTCGGAAGCCAGTCGATTGTTGTAGAAGTGATGACTCGCAACGTCTTCCAGGTGGCTCGCGGCATCAAGAACTTCATGAGCCTCGTCGGCGCTGCTGTCCAGATTGCGATTATTGAATGCATTTTTCAAATTGATCACAGCGCGACGAAACTCTTTGGCGTCGGCATTCAAATGGTCTTCATGACGACTTCCATTTTCGTTACTGTGATCGAGTTCGCGATCAAGGTCCCTGTCGAAATCTCTGCTCAGCCGGTCAAGCCGCCTGATTGAATCGCGGAGATAACGATCGTCATACCGGCCGTATTGCCCGTAGTCATCGTAAGTGCGGTTACGGTCGTTACGGTAATCTCCGTTACGTCCGTAATCACCATTACGACCATAATCCGGGTAGCCATAACCGCCCTGAGCAGCAGCCAGTGCCGGCAGACAGAGCGCGAGGACCGCAGCCGCCAAAATTGAAATCTTTGTCGTACGTCGGTTCATCTTCATCCTCCTCAAAGTCTCTTGCGGGCGGACCACACTCGCGAGTGCTATCGAAGAGCTTTGGTCTGCCCGTTTGTTCCGCTCAAAATGGGGGGAACCTGTCATGTCGAGCGTCGTGCCACAGGCCGCAATCGCAAGCACCGTGCCTCACCTGCCAGGCGCAGACTCGCTTGAAATTCTTCGAGAAACAATTTCGTTTTGCGGTCTTTTTTCTGAGATTTGAATTATGGTGAGAGTCGTAGGGTTCGAAAACGTGCACGCGCTGGCCGAAATGGTCACAAATGAGTCTCATCAACGCGCGAGCCGTCCAGCAGAATTGCAATATGCTGTCTGATGTTTGTTTCGCGAATTTCCTCGACTCGCTCGCGGTGGTTTTCAACTATCCAGCGCGGAGAGCCTTCAGGCGATATCACTAAGCGGATTCGTTCACTCGCCGATTTAATTCCGATATGCCGCAGCCGGCCAAGCGCGATGCCGCCGCCGCGAATGAAACCATCCGCGGGCACACGCGGCCAGCCGACTTCAACCAGCAACTGTCTGACACCATTTTCAAGTTTCAAAAGTTTGCCCAGCAGCCCGGCGCTCCCAACGGTGAACTGATAATTGTCGTCGTACGATATCTGAAGAGACGCACCGGCTCGATTCATTTCGCCGGCGACGTTTCGAAACGTTGCCAATAACCAATCGCACGCCGTCTTACGTAGCAGATCGTTTGACTGGCGCAGCGCGAGGTATTCGGAGATGTCGGCACGACCAGCGGCACGCGCCCGCGCTTCGGCCTCGGCCAGCGCAGCGGCCCAGGTCTCATCCAGTTCGTTCACTCTTTGTGTGCCAGACTCGCTATCGGTCATAACATTTTGCACCCTCGCCCTGCTCGCTGGCGAAAGCAGGCGATGTTATCATGGCTCTTCATAACGTCTTATATTGCTAACAGCGGTATTGCCGCTCGGCGTGCTCCCCGACAGTTACAATTCTTCCGAATACAAATTGACGTTCAATGAAACTACCACTCTATCGTAAGGCCGCGCTCTTGTTTGCTGGTTGCGGCGGAATGGCCCTGTTACTTGTCTTTGCTGTGGCCCAGCGAGCGCAGACTAACGTTCAAGTGCCGGCGCGCATCGGACATATTAACGACTTTGCCCACGCGCTTGATGATGCTACGCGCCAGCAACTGGAAAACATACTTGAGAACTTAAAACAGAAAACCGGCATTCAGTTTGACGTCGCGACCGTCGAGACCACCGGCGGACAAGAGATTTTCGATTTCTCGCAACAACTGGCGCAGAGTTGGAAGGTAGTTGGGCGCAGCTCGACTGGCAAGAGTCTGCTGCTGGTCTTGTCCGTCAACGACAAAACTTCGTTCACGCAATTTAGCAAGGAGGCGCAGCGAGAGTTGCCTGAGGGCGTGCTCGGCGAAATCAGTCAACTACTGCGTGGTTATCTCAACTCCGGACGCGCTGCCGCCGGCGTTACTGCGGCCATCGACTATCTTGTTGGTTCGGTTGCGCGCAGCCGCGGGTTTAATGTCGAGGATTTGAACGGGCCGGTTGCCTCTGCAACTGTGAGCCCTGCTGCGAACGAGCCAACGCCGGACACATCAGCGGCGCCGCAAGTTTCTCCGGAAGCAGTTGCAGTTGTTACGCCTCGCGACCTTCCCGCTGCTCAGCCAAACGTTAAGCCGGCAGCAAGCCGTGCGAATGACGAAAGTGAAGCTGAAGAAGTCGAACTGACACTCACTTTGCCTGTTTCGGCTCGCGGGGCCGCACTAAAAAAGTTTATCGACACACATCCTGATTCAAGTGCGAAACCGCGCGCGTTGGAGTTACTGGTCAGCTCGCGTGCGGCATTCGGCGACGAGCTATTGAAGAAGGGCGACAGCGCCGGCGGCATCGAACAATTGCTGCTCGCAATTAGTGAAGCGCCGCTGGCTCCTTCCGACAAATTGTTTGCGGGAGTCATTTCGCAAATCCCGTTAAATCTTTATCTGCGTCGGGAACGTGCCGCCGCTGATACCGCGGCGCGAAATATTGTTGCGAAGTTTGGCGCCGACCCCAAAAAACTGCTCTCGGTTGCAGGGTTCTACATTGCAATTGAGCGCGGCGCTGAAGCCTGGCAAATTGCGACACAGGCCACGAAGCTGGCCCCCGATCTCGCCGAGGCCCATCAAACGTTAGGATTGTCCCTGCACATTTCATTTCGTTTGGACGAAGCCGCCGCAGAATACCAGCGGGCCCTCGAGCTCGATCCGAAATCGAAGGCGGCGCGCCGCGGTTTGGCTGATCTACGGCGCGCTTTTGGCAAAGATGAAGAAGCGCTGACGCTTTATCGAGAGCAACTCGCGGCGGACCCTAACGATAAAGGCGCGCGCGCCGGCCTGGTGATCTCGCTCCTGGATCTCGGCCGCACAGATGAAGCCAAAACCGAACTGGAAGCCGGCTTGCAGGCTGATCCGAAAAACTTGCCACTGCTTTCTTCAGCGGCCTATTGGTTTGCTGCGCACAAGGAAAGTGACCTGGCCATCGGTTTGGGTAATAGAGCAGTTGAAATCGAACCGCGCTACACCTGGTCGCATGTTGCGGTTGCTCGAGCGCTGATAGCGCAGCGCAACCCGCTGGCGGCCGAAGGGGTGATCCGTTTCGCGCGACAGTATGGAAAGTTTCCGACGCTCGATTATGAATTGGCGAATGCGCTGGCCTCGGCCGGGCTTTACGACGAAGCAGTCGAAGTTCTGACTCAAACGTTTCGTTTCAATAACGACAAAATCGAAACACAACTGGGTGGCCGGGTAACGGCGCAAGCTGCGAACTTCATCGAACTGCTCACACCAGAGCGGCAGGCAAGTTTATTTCAGTTGATAGCGGCTGATTCGGAAAGCAGCGCCAAAGTTCTTAAGGACCTGCTTGTGCTTGCGACCGCACTCAGTTCGCCAGCGGAAACGATTAACGAACAAGCAGCCGTGGCCGCGGCGAAAGAGTTTGCTTCCGGGACTGACGCATCACGCGCGCATCGCGAGCTTTATGCAGCGAGTAAATTGCTGCAAAAGGGAATTGGTTTTCAGACGGCTTATGAACTTGCTGAAGCGGCACGCACCAGCGCCGATGCCGCGTTGACCGTGCCGGCAGTAACACTTGCAGTGCAGGCGGATGAGTATCGTGAGATTCGTGCGCGGGCCATCGCCTCCGGGGGCACGCCCGAAATAATAGAAGCTCCGCCAAATATTCTATCCAATATTTTGCGCGGCCACATTGAAGACACTTCGGGTTGGGCGCTTTTCAATTTGGACAAGCCTGACGAAGCGGTGGACCACCTCAGTCGCGCGGTCAACATTTTGCCCGCGGGGACGCCGGGCCTGCGCGTGTCGTTATGGCATCTTGGCGCCGCTCTCGAACGACAGGGGAAGAATGAAGAAGCGATCTCCGCTTACATAAAGAGCTACAACGCGGGAGTGCCCGATCCGTTGCGTCGCGCCGTCATCGAAAAGCTCTATCGCCGAGTCAATGGTTCGCTCGCAGGATTGGATGAGCGAATTGGAGGAACAGGCACTGCGGAGGTTGGCGAGACAGCGGCAGCGCCGAACGCAACGAAATCAGCGTCACCAGAGACAGTCGTTAGCGGGGCGCAGTCACCGGCGCCTGCACCATCGACCTCGCCTGAGGTGACGACGCCGGCCCCTTCTCCTGAAGTTGCAACTTCATCGCCGTCACCGACGCCCGCAACTGAAGTGATGCCAGCGTCGCCGACACCTTCACCTGAAGTAGGTGCAACGCCGACACCAACACCTCAGCCGAAAGAAGAGTCCCAGCCATCCCCAACACCAACTCCTGAACCTGTTGCCGCTCCAAGCCCGACGCCGGTCCCTGAAACAACGCCTACCCCCACGCCAAGTCCGGAAACAAAACCAGTGGAAACCCCGACAAGTGCGCCGGCAACATTCACGGTCAGCGGCTTAGTGAAAGATGCCAGTAATAATGCGCTCGTCAATGTCATAGTCATATTAATCAGTTCACAAGGAACAGTGTTGACAACGACCACCGACGAACTCGGCAATTACTCCTTCACTGTCGCGCCTTCCGATCGCGGTTACAGAATTATTCCGTCGCGCGATGGCTTCACTTTTGAACCAGTGGACAAGCTCTTGCCGTCGGTCACTGGCGACGTTAGAGAACTGAATTTCATTGCCACGCCGGCTCGTAAGCCATAATTCAGGGCAACAAAAAACCGCGAGCCGTGTTCGCTGGGCGCCCCGGAATTCGGCAATCTACACGCAATGCTCGCGGTTCCGGCTAATCGTTGAGTCGCTGCTTTTCTGTCTTCCTTTGACCACTCAGTACTTTTTTGCCGGTGAACAGTGGAATCATCCAGCCAACCGCCTGCAACTTCCCGCCATCCAAAGTGCCGACGCAGAAAGCTTCGCTTAGTTCCGGACCCGCGGGCTAAAGAACCCACCCGGACGCCCAAAAAAGAGAGCCATGCTGTGCCGTCAGAAGACCGCGGCTGTATAATTCGAACAACCAGCCGAACCAAAAAGCAGAGACGACAATGAAGATATTCAGGGCCATCTTTCTCCAGTTCTTTCTACCAATGTCTGCGGTTTTTGTTTTGGCTTCTGTCGCCAGCCCGCAGCAACCCGCACCGCAGCAAGCCGCCAGCCGTTTTGATATTACGAACTACCGCGTTGAGGCCCAGCTAATTCCGGACCAGCACATGTTGCGCGCCGGCGCCGACATCACTTTAATTCCGCTGGACGCCACGCGCTCTCTCGTTTTCGAGCTCAATGGCTCGTTAAAGGTTGAAAGCATCGATCGCGATGGGCGCCCGATGACATACGTCCAGGATGCAGTCGGTGTTGGTTCACTTGGACCAAGCGTGCGCGTGGACCTGGGACATGTGGTGCCGGCGAATCAACCGGTGACTTTGCGGTTTCGCTGGAGCGGAGCGCTTGTGTCGCCAGAGGGCGGACCGCTGGCTACCAAGCGCCTCGCTTATGTAGGCCCCGAAGGTTCTTACCTGATGTACGCGTCGCGCTGGTTTCCCTTTCACGACTATGCGGCCGACCGCGCCACTTCCGACATTACTTTGATCGTTCCCACTGGCTTGCAAGTCGCAGGCACCAGCGACGACGCGGTAACCGCACAGCCAGCGCCGAAGGAAGGCGCAACTCGATATCGCTTTGTTCATCGCCAGCCAGTGCTGATTGGAAACTTTGCGGCCGGGCAATACATCAATCGCAATTTGCGCTTTGGTAATTACGAGATTCAGTTCTATGCCAAGCCGGGCAGCGAAGGCCGCATTAATGGTTATGCCGAGTTGATGGGCCAGGTGTTGGAGTTTTATTCAAAACAATATGGCACGCCACTGTTCGGCAATCGCCTGGTAGTGGCGCAGGTTGATGATGAAAGTTTGGACACTTACTCGGGTGCCGGGATTATTTTTCTTGCCTCAAGGCTGTTTGACTCGTCGCGGGCATTGCCGGAAGAAAGACTACAGCGCGAAGTCGCATATCAATGGTGGGGCCAGACGGTCGGCCTAAAGTCGTTTGACGACGCCTGGATCTCGCAGGGACTGGCTGAGTGGAGCTCCTTCGCCTTTCGTGAATCAACCCTGACCGGTGGCGCGCTCGAGGCCGCGCAACGCGAACAGCAGGAACGCGCGCTGACTTTTGAGCAAACAGCTTCGATTGCGCGCGCGCCCAGTGCCCTGGACGATCAATCCGCCGCCTATCAATCGATTGTCTTTCACAAGGGCGCCATGGTCTTTCGCATGTTGCGCGAGACGTTGGGAAAAGAGAAGTTTGACCTGCTCTTGCACAAATTTCTTGAAGAGAATCGCGGCAAGAATGCTTCCATCGACGACTTTGAACACCTGACCACACAGGTGGCCGGTCAGAACATGCGCTATTTCTTTGCGCAGTGGGTTGAAGGCACCGGCGTTCCTGAGTTTACCGTTGACTACCAGATCATTCGTACGCGCGCGGGTAAATTCCGTACGCGCGGTACGGTCAAACAAACATTGGAGACCCTGCGCATGCCGGTGCAGTTGCTGTTGCGCTCGGAAGGCGACAATCAAACGATCGTGACCACGATTGAAGGCCGCAGTGAGGATTTTGATTTCGAATCAAACGGCCAGCCGATTGAAGTAGTCGTGGATCCAAACTACAAAATCCTGCGCATGTCCGATGATTTGCGCATTTCCATTATTGCTCGGCGTGGCATTGAGCAAATGAAGGAAGGTCAATACGCCGAGGCGCAACAGCAGTTTGAAGCGGCGCTGAAATTAGACCGCTCGAATTCCTGGGTCTACTACAATCTCGGGCTGCTTTATCTGGAACAGCGCAATTGGCAGTTGGCGCTCGATAATTTTGAGGCGGCGCTAAATGGAACGATGAAGCCATCGTGGATTGAGGTGTGGGCCCACATCAAGAAGGGCAACGCTTACGACGCAAAGGGCGAACGCAATCGCGCCGTCGCCGAATACAACAAGGCAGTGCAATCCGGAATTAATTACGACAACGCTATGGCGGCGGCTAAGAAGTTTTTGGCCACACCTTTTGATCCCAAGGCCGTGCAGTCGGCGGAATTGATGTCGCCGGGCAACTAGGTGAGTCAACAGTTAAGTTGACTAAACTTCCTTGTGGGTCGACGAATAGAGAACCGGGAGCGTAGCGACCGGGTCTGCGATGCATTGAGTTCACCCTCGTTGGAAGCTCGCGGCCCGCCGAGCCTTGAAATAGAGATGTCGTTTACCGCAAGTACGACCCGGTCGCTACCGCTCCCGGTTCTGTATTCGTCGACCCACAACAAGACTTCCTTCCATTCCACAAAGGAGCAAACTCATGAGCACTCCGCAAAAGAAAGTGAATCCGATTCCTGCAGAATATCCAGGCGTAACTCCATACCTGTCCGTCAAAGGCGCCGCTGACGCAATCGAGTTTTACAAAAAAGGATTTGGTGCCTTTGAATTTATGCGCTTGCCCAACCCTGACGGCACCATCGGCCACGCAGAAATCAAGATAGGCAACGCGCTCGTCATGCTGGCTGATGAATCTCCCGACTACGGTAACTTGAGCCCAAAGACGCTCGGCGGCTCGCCAGTGCGCTTGCACATGTATGTTGAGGACGTTGATGCCTTCTTTGAAAAAGCAATTGCAGCCGGCGCGAAAGTGTTAATTCCCATCGCCAATCAATTTTACGGCGATCGTTCCGGACGACTCGAGGATCCATTTGGTCATGTCTGGCTGCTGTCAACGCATGTGGAAGATGTGACGCCGGAAGAGATGAACCGGCGAATGGAAGAGTATTCGAAAAAACCAGCCGGCAACTGAGCGTCGACCCCTTGGAGTGCGCTGGCCTGACAGCGCTTTGGCCGATCTTTTCTTGAACAGCTAGCTTGAGTTTCTGAAGCCAGGCCAAAGCGGCGCCTGGCCGCCGCACTCCAAAGGATCACCGCCCTGGAATGTACGTCAGCCAGAAATAAATCACCTGGGCCACGCCGATGAAAAAGCCGATCACTGCTCCAAACAACTCGATTGTCTTCAGATGGTGTTGCGCCACCGACAACACCAGCGCTTCCAGTTTTTCTATTGGATAGTCTGACACCTTCTTCCGTACCAGCCCGCCCACATCAAACTCCGCAATCGCATTCGGCAAACGCTCACGCGCTGCTGTTGTTATGCGCTCCACCAGCGCCGCGCTGGCTCGCTTCATTGAATGCTCCGAAACATGATCGCCCAACCTGCCGATCGGAGAAATCAGCAACCGCTCGATCTGCGAACTGAGAATCAGGTTGATGGTCTGCGCGGTGTCGTCGCGCGATAACAGCCCAAGCAGGCTCTTTGTTAGAAATTCTTTGGCGCGGTCGATAGCTTCGGGATCCAGCTGACCCAATGCGGCGCCCAATGTTTGTGGCCGCAACCGCGCGAAAGCCTCGTTAACATAGTTTAAAACAGATTGCGACAACTCGTCGCTCTGCGTCATCTCCACGATACGGTGCGTAATTTGACTCTTGATCGAATCAAACTTTTCCGATTCGATCTGGCCAATCAAAGCATTCAGCGGTCGCGCCAGCACGTTGTCGATCGTGGCGTTGAGGAAGGCCTCGGCTTCCTGCTCAAACGCCGGCCCGCGCAGATATTCTTCTATGCGTTTTGGTAAAGTCTTGTTAACCAGCTCGTCAACTTCGCGGTGAATGCGCTCGCGCGAGATGAAGATTTTTTTGATAAGGGAAAGCTGCTCGTAGTAATCGTCGACTTCGCGCTTGATCAGCGCCCCGATTTGTTTGCGAGTGTTCTGGCTGGTGGCGATGTCGGCGAGATGATGAACGATCGGAGGCACCTGGCTGTCGATGCGCTCCTTCAAAAAGGCGACAGTTTCCGGAGTAAAAGTTTCTGCCAACGTCTCAGTGCTTTTTGCCAGATCGTCGAGACGTCCGGAAACAAAATCGCCAATCTTCTGTTCAAACCCTGCTTCATTAACCAGCCGGTCAAACCGTGCCTGGGCGAAGCCCGCGATTTCGCGAAACACATCTTCGCTAAAGGTGTTTTCAATTCGTCGCGCGAGTAATTCGTCCAGTTGCCGATCTACAAAACGTCTGATGGCAGCCGCGGTCTCTTCACTCTTCAGCATGGCGGCAATGTATTCGGCCAGCCGGTACTGCAACGCGGAAATGGTATCGAGTATGGGCGCGCGCACTTGCGACGGCAGCGCGTCGATGAATGAAGGATATACTTTCGCCAGCAACTCTCCGGTGTAAACGCCGACAAAGTCCTCAACCTTGCGTTCAAAGAAACTGGTTTCAAACAACGCAGCAAAAACTGTTTCCTGCGAAACCAGTTCATTGCCGACCGCGTTGCCAATCGACTGCGCCAGCTTTTCACGATGCCGCGGGATCATGCCCTGCGGCCAGATAGTGATGCCGAAAATTTTTACCGGCTGGTAAGGATGAAATAGCATCCAGATCGCCAGCCAAGCCGCGCCATAGCCATGAATGGTGGCAATGACCACGATGGCAATTGAGATTAGTAGTTTGAAAGTAAATGGATCCACGATTCGTCAATCGTAAATGCTGAATCGTGATTAGTAAAACTACCGTAAATCGTGAATCGTAAGTCGTGAATGGTAAAGAGAATCAGCCGCGGATGAACGCGGATAAAAACGGATCTGAAAAGGACAGGGAAAAACAGCCACAATCTAAACGAGGAATGGATCCCACACGAGAGGGCCGGCGTTTCGGCAGGCCGCCCTTATTACCTTTTCAGATCCGTTTTTATCTCGTTTATCCGCGGCTGATTTGCTTATCTATTTACGATTTACGATTCACTATTTACTTCTACAGGATAGCCTGCATTGATCCAGGCGGTGGTACCGCCAGTAATATTGAGCAGGTTAGTGAAGCCATTTTGCTTGAGGATACTGGTGGCTGCGCTTGAGCGAAAACCGCCGGCGCAAATCACCGCAGTTGGTTCGGCAGGATTAAGTAGTGGAGTTTGGATCGTAGCTGCGAGGGTGGAAAGTGGCGCATGAATCGCGCGCGGCACATGCCCGCTGGCGTATTCGGGCGGACGGCGCACGTCGACGATCTGTAACGGAGTTTGTTCTGAAATTAGCGTGTTCAATTCGTCTACTGAGATTTGCGGAACTGTTGCTAATGCAAATCCCGAAAGCCGCCACTCCTCTACGCCGCCTTTCAAATATCCTTTCACATTTTCGATACCGACGCGCGCGAGGCGCATTTGCGCCTCTTCAACCTGGGTCGAGGATTCGGCTACGATCACGATTGGCGCCGTCAACGGAACGAGCGAACCGGCCCAAATCGCAAACTGCCCGCCCAGACCAATGTTCAGCGAGTCCGGCACATGACCCGCGCCAAACTCCGCGGCTGCGCGCACGTCGAGAATGACGTAGCGCAAACTGTTAGTTTGCGACGTCAGCTCGCGAACTTGTTCTGGTGTTAACGGCTTCGGCTTGCTTAAATGACTTAAAGCTTCAGCGCCGGTGCGATTTATTTCAGCGTCCCTGGGAAAATAAGCCGGCGCCTCAGGCAGTTCGGCGGTCATCATGCGCACGAATTCATCTTTCGCCATCGGCTTGAGCGCGTAGTTAAACCTGCGCTGCTCTCCGATCGTCGAAGAAGTTTCCTTCGACATGCTCTTGCCGCACATCGAACCGGCTCCATGTGCCGGATAAACTTCCACGTCGTTTGACAGCTTCAGAAGCTTTTCGTGCAACGTGTCGTACATCATCCCCGCCATCATCTGCGGCGTGTAGCCTTTGCCGCCGGCTAGATCAGGCCGACCGATGTCGCCAATGAAAAGCGTGTCGCCGGTTAAGACCTTCTGCGGTTGATTGGAAACTTCGGTGTCGCTGACCAGAATGCAAATGCTCTCCGGCGTGTGGCCGGGAGTTTCCATGATTCGCAGGATGACTTTGCCGAGTTTGATCTCATCGCCCTCTTTGACGGCGTGGTGCGGAAACGCCACGCCGGCCGCTTCACTGAAAACAATCTCGGCCCCGGTGCGCGCCGACAGTTCGCGATGGCCACTGACAAAATCAGCGTGCAGGTGCGTTTCGATTATGTATTTGATTTTGAAACCGTGCGCGTCGGCTTCTTTGATGTATTCGTCTACATCGCGTTGCGGATCAACTACCGCAGCTTCGCCTTCCGAACCGATCAGGTAGGAAGCGTGTGCCAGGCAGGCAAGATAAAATTGTTTGAAATACATAAGAACCCTTGACGACGCCGGTGTGATTATACTGGGACCGCGGGCGTCTTGCCCGCAACCGCGGGGAAGCTCACTACGGCAATAGATTCAACAACTTTCGCTTCACCTAAAATTGAACGAAATTGGTATGGAACGCGTGTTCGCGCTCCGCGCTCATTGCGGGCGGGACGCCCGCGGTCCCAGTAAATCACTCGACGCCTACCGGTTGCTGGGTTTTTTCTTCCGGCAATTTATAAAACTCTCTTGCGGGTTTCAGCGGCCGCAGCATCCAGTAAGGTCGCCGCGTGCCGTCGGGCGAGTATTGATCAGCAGGCCGCGTCATTGCCAACCACTTCTTGTAAACCTCCCGCGACTTCTGCGTGTCGACAAATACATCACCGACGTTGTCGCCGTCTTTGGCGCGCGTCACGCGCACTGCCTGGTGCCAGCAGTGCATTCCCGAAATCGGATCTGGATGGACTGGAAAAGTCATGTTCTGATGAACACCCACGTCGCTCCACCAAATGCGCAAGGTGTCAGGGTCACTCGATTCGTAAGGCTCGGCGCCTTTTTCGCGTTTCAATCTCCACTCGGTTCCTTCATGGTCAAGTTTCACCGTAGCCATCAACTGGCGCTGTCCTTGTTCACTCAATTTCCAACGCCCCATGTGATGCGAACAGGCAACAATGCCGGGACGAATGCCTTCTGTCACCCAGGCGCGTACCACGAAATACCCAATTTCAGTTTCGACGCGCAGCAGATCGGCAGTGTGCACGCCGAGTTTAGCCGCATGGCTGGTATGAAGCCAAAGCGGATTCGTGTGCGCGATTTCGTCGAGCCATTTGGCGTTGGCGCTGCGCGTGTGAATCTGGACCGGCAAGCGAAAAGTTGAAATAAGAATTGTTTCATCCGCCGCGAGATTGTCTGGATGAACGTGGCTTTTTATGTAACTGGGGATGGCGTATTCACTCCATCCCCACTCTGCTAGTGTGCTTGAATAGAATTCGAGGCGACCACTCGGCGTGGGAAAACCGCGCTTGATCTCGCCATCCACTTGCACTCCCACCAATCGCCGCCCATCGTCATCGCCGTTAGGACTGGGAATCGGAACAACGTTGGGCGAAGCAGGCTTTGCGGCGCGGGTGAAAACCCGACCGCGCGCATCCACGTTGATGTCTTCCATCTCTTCGCGAGGCACCGTCTCTTCGTAAAGCGCGCCCACTTTGTTCTTAATCTCATAAGCGCCATAGCGGCGCATGAATTCCAGCGGCGTCAGATTTTCCGATGCAGCTTTGTCCGGCAGGCCCGGCAGCGAGTTATCAAAAATCCATTCGTAGTATTCATCAACACTGAGACGCGTGCCCGGATATTTTTTGGACTCTACATATTGCCGAATGCCGAGGGAGCCGTCCCTGTCAATACGCCAGGTGAGTTCCATCCAGAACTCGTTTTCCTCCCAAACTTCACCCGGATTAACCTGACGCGTGTCGTCGATTTCTTCGCCCTCGCGTTGCCGGTCAGCCTTCTTCACCGGCTGGCGAAAGCCGAGCCATTGCGCATCGTGCGTTTCATAAGAATGAATGTCGTGACGCTCTGAACCGTGGCCCATCGGCAAAACATAGTCGGCAAAATACGAAGTCTCATTCCAGGTCGGCGTCAGCGCCACATAGCAACCAACCAGATCGGGATCGGTCAGCATTTCTATCCATGAGAAGCCATCGGGATTGGTCCAGACTGGGTTATAGACGCGCGTGAAATAGACGTCGAGCCTGGCGCGGCCGTCTTTCAAAAAATGCGGCAGCAGGAAAGACATTTCGTGCATCGACAGCGGATACTCGCGCGGCCACTGTGTCTCGTTCCACATCTGCGGATGAGGCGGCGTGTAAATCGGCTTCGGCACAAACTTGTTCCAGGCATTGGGAAAGACGCCGCCTTCGGTGGCTACTGCGCCGAGCAGTGCATTCAACATGAAGAGGGCGCGCGCGACGGTCCAGCCCCCGCTGACTCCGGAGGAAACGCTGCGCCAGTTGTGACTGGAAAAGCGCGGGCCGGCGGTGGCGATGAGTTTTGCAATCTCTTCAATTGTCCTGGCATCAACCCCAGATTCCTGTGCCGCGAATTCAAAGGTGTATTCGGCGTAGAGTTGTTTTAGCTGATCTTCAAATTGTTCAAAGGTTGGCGGGGGCAAGGCGGGGTCCCCGGCGGGGCAGCCCCGCTGGGGTGCTAAACCACCCTTCCTAGCCTGCGAATCAGCGTCCGAATCTCGATGCTTCGAAACTTGTTCGGCATTGGCGTGATCAAACTCGAAACTCGAA
>DASQPM010000196.1:0-3826 GCA_035643935.1 Pyrinomonadaceae bacterium
CTTCGAAGGGCCGCGCAGTCCGCTTGAAGAGTCAATCACAGAGGTCTGGGCAAGAGTACTTAGCGTGGAACAGCCTGGTATACACGACAACTTTTTTGAGTTGGGCGGACATTCGTTGATGGCCGCAAAACTCATTTCCAACCTGCGGCGGCAGTTGCACGTTGAGTTGAATTTAGTCGATGTCTTCCAGTCGCCCACGATAGCCAGACTAGCCGCCCTGATCTATGAACGGCAAACAGAAAGTGAAGCCGATGAAGAGCTCGCTTCGCTGCTGGCTGAGATCGAGAACCTGTCTGATGAAGAAGCGCAACAACGACTGTCTCAGGAGATAGGAAAAGGCGGCCTGCGTGCCCAGGCCTTGAAGATGGCGCTCATTGCAACCGGCGCCTTGCAGGTATTGTCAGACGCACTTTAGAGAACCAGCGAGGAATAACAAAACGTGTCAACAAGTGCATTGAACATTAGGGAACAATTGGCCGGCTTGTCGCCCGCCAAGCGGGCGCTGATCGAATTGAAGCTGCTAAAGAAGCAAGCGGCCGCGGGCGAACCCAAGCCGCTCATCTCGAAGCGGCCTGAAGGCGCGCCCGTACCGCTCTCCTTCTATCAACAGGGACTTTGGGTCTTAAGCCAATTGATGCCAGGCACTTCGCTGTACCACGTGCCGAAAGCTGTCAGGCTGGCTGGCAAACTCGACGTTGCGGCGTTGAAAAGGACCCTGGACCATCTGGTCGAGCGTCACGAATCACTGCGAACGAGTTTTGCGACGACGGACGGCGTGCCGCTGCAGGTTATCAACAAGCGGCTCGAGGTGGAATTACCGATTGTCGAACTCAGTGCGTTGAGCGAGTCGGAGAGGGAATTGGAGGCGCGACGTCTGTCGAGAGAAGAAGTGCGCCGCCCATTCGACCTCGCGCATGGCCCACTTATCCGGGCACTACTGCTGCGACTCGGCGAGCAGGAACATATTTTTCTGATGACCATGCATCACATCATCACCGACGGCTGGTCGGTTGGCGTCATGCATCGTGAGTTCATGGACCTGTATGAAGCCTTTGTGAGCGGACAACCTTCACCGCTGCCCGCACTAAAAATTCAATATCCTGACTACGCAGTTTGGCACCGGCAATGGTTTCAGGGCGAAGTCTATGAGTCGCAGCTTGCTTATTGGAAGAACCAATTCAAAACGCTGCCTCCAGCTCTTGAACTGCCGACGGACCATGCGCGGCCATTGATTCAGGCGCACAAAGCGTTTCGTGGATCGAAGCGAAAACTCACTCTATCGAAAGAGCTAACACAAAAACTGAAGGAGTTGTGCCAGAAAGAAGAGGCGACTCTCTTCATGGTCCTGCTGGCCGCGTACCAGGTATTGTTACATCGCTACACCGGCGAGGAAGACATTGTTGTCGGTTCGCCGATTGCCGGGCGCTGTCTCGCCGAAACTGAGAGTCTGATCGGTCTTTTCGTAAATGCACTTGCCTTGCGCGTTGATTTGTCCGGCAATCCCAGCTTTCGCGAATTGTTGGCGCGCGTCAAAGAGGTCGCGCTCGGTGCTTACGCGAATCAGGATCTGCCGTTCGAAACCCTGGTAAAAGAGTTGCAGCCGGACCGCACGCTGGCGCGCAACCCGCTCTTCCAGGTCATGTTTGTACTTCAAAGTGAATCGATTCCCACCCTCGAGCTGCCGGGTTTAACCGTCAGTCACACGCAAGTAGATAACGTCGTCGCTAACTTTGATTTGACCCTGGATGCGGTGGAAAAAAACGGACAACTTGAATGTCTGCTTGAAAGCAACGCCGATCTCTTCGACGACGACAGAATTACGCGGCTGCTTGGCCACTTTCACAATCTGCTTGAAGGGATCGTTGCTAAACCGCAAACGCGCATTTCCGACCTGCCGCTGCTGAGCGAGTCAGAGCGCCGGCAGTTACTGGTCGAATGGAACGACACGCGCAGCGATTATCCGGCACAGAGCAGTGTGCAGGCTCTGTTCGAAGAACAAGCAAGAGCGACTCCGGAAGCAACTGCGCTGCTGTTTGGCGACCAAACAATTATTTATCGAGAGTTGAATCGTCGCGCCAATCAGGTGGCGCACTACCTGATAAAGCAGGGAGTCGGCGCAGAGAGTCGTGTTGGCATCTGTCTCGACCGTTCGCCTGAACTGATCATCGGCGTGCTGGGCATTCTGAAGGCGGGTGGCGCCTACGTGCCCCTTGATCCTGGTTATCCTCCAGCGCGGCTCAGTTTCATGCTTGCTGACGCCGGCGTCGCGCTTCTGTTGACTGAGAAACAACTGCGTGCTTCGTTTCAAGATCAAAACACCAGAACAATCTGTGTGGATGAGGTTGCAGAACAAATTGCAGCTTGCGATGAAACGGATCCACAGCGCGACATCGGCGCCGACAACCTGGCCTATGTAATGTACACGTCCGGCTCAACCGGCCGGCCCAAAGGCGTAGCAGTGACGCATAGAAACATTGTGCGGCTGGTGAAGAACACCAATTACGCCAGCTTGACGCGCGCTGAAGTGTTCCTGCAATTCGCGCCAATCTCTTTCGATGCCTCGACGTTTGAAATCTGGGGCAGCTTGTTGAACGGCGCGCGCTTGGCGCTGATGACGCCGGGCGCTGCCTCGCTCGATGAATTGGGCCGCGCGCTGAAACGTTATCAGGTAACGACGCTTTGGCTGACTGCAGGGCTGTTCCACCTGATGGTCGATACACATCTTGACGATCTGCGCGGGCTAAGGCAGTTACTTGCCGGCGGCGATGTCCTGTCTGTGCCCCACGTGAAGAGAGTAGTCGCAGAGCTTAAGGGTTGCCGGTTAATCAATGGCTATGGACCAACAGAAAACACAACGTTCACCTGCTGTTATCCGATCGACAATCCGGCAGCAATCAATGGCTCGGTGCCAATTGGGCGGGCAATCTCAAACAGTTACTTCTACGTGCTGGACCAGCACTTGAATCCGTCGCCGGTGGGAATTCCAGGCGAGCTTTATGTCGGCGGCGATGGTCTGGCGCGCGGTTACTTGAACCAGCCTGAACTGACGGCAGCAAAGTTTGTTAACGATCCCTTCCGCAACGGGGCCGGACAGCAACTTTACAAAACTGGCGATCTGGTGCGGCGCCGATCGACTGGCGAACTCGAGTTCCTCGGTCGCATCGATAATCAGGTGAAGGTGCGAGGCTATCGCGTCGAGCTCGGCGAAGTTGAGACGGTGCTGGCGGAACATGAAAGCGTGCGCGACGCCGTGGTAATTGTGCGCAAGGATCAGGGGGACAAACATCTGGCGGCATACGTTGTACCGCGTGAAGGGACGGCCCCAACCGCGAACGAGCTGCGCATGTTTTTAAGCGAGAGGCTCCCCAGCCAGATGGTGCCTTCACTTTTTGTTGTGCTTGAAGAGTTGCCGCTGTCAGCAAACGGCAAGATCGACCGGGCAGCGCTGCCGGCAATCAATGGCAACCAGGCCGCATCCAGCGAACGTTGTGTGTTGCCGCAGGATAAGTTGGAACTGAAGCTGCAAAGGATTTGGGAGAAAGTGTTGTCCCTGAGTCCTATCGGTATGGATGACAACTTTTTTGAGCTGGGCGGCCACTCGCTGTTGGCAGTACGACTGTTTGCGCAGATTGAAAGATCCCTGGGACGCAATTTGCCGCTCGCCACTCTATTTCAGGCCCCGACAATTCGCTCGCTTGCCGAAGTGTTGCGCAAAGATGGATGGGCAGCGCCCTGGTCGTCGCTGGTGTTGCTGCAAAGCGGTGGCAATCGCCGGCCGTTCTTCTGTGTGCACGCCGCCGGCGGCAACGTTCTGGAGTATCACGCG
>DASQPM010000197.1:0-3061 GCA_035643935.1 Pyrinomonadaceae bacterium
ACAAGTTGGAGTTGCATGAGGTGGTCCAGGATTCGACGCGCCCGGATCTGGTTCCAGAGGCTCCTGGTGGCCCATTTAACATGCACTGATCCTACCGGAGATTACGCCGATTACACAGATTACGTTCGCACATCTAGCGCACGCGCTTTTTTTTGCATCGTTTGAAACCAACGTGCACGCGCAAGACAAAGTCAGAACCGGGAGCGGTAGCGACCGGGTCGAAGCTGCGACATAGAACTACCGGTGGTGATCAGGCTTGGGCGTTGGATGCTGAACTAACATTCACCCAGTCGCTACCGCTCCCGGTTCTGACTTTGTCTCGCGGTCGGTTCTGACTTCGCCTTACTAGTCAACCTCGATTTCCTGCTGCTCTCTTTTTCAAATCCGTGGAATCTGTGTAATCTGTGGAACGCGAATTCAAGTTAGAAGCGCAACCATTGCAGAACCGAGAGCGGTAGCGACCGGATGCTAGCATTCAATGTTGAAGGCCGCTTGAATGCTTTATTTCATCGTCGACCATAGCATCCGGTCGCTACCGCTCTCGGTTCTGCATTGAGCGTTCCTGAATTTGTTGTCAGCATCAGTTTTCGGTGTGCGATTGTTGTTGACCTAATACGGGTCGCACTTCAAACTTGAATCCACCGAAAAGAAATTCGAAATCCGAAATTTACCCAATGAGCACTGAACCAAACAAGGTTATCTATTCCATGGTCGGCGTCAGTAAGTTTTATGACAAGAAGGCCGTGCTGAAAGACATCTATCTTTCCTATTTCTATGGCGCGAAGATTGGCGTCATCGGTCTCAACGGCTCAGGTAAGTCGTCGCTGCTGCGCATCCTCGCCGGCGTCGACAAAGACATTAACGGCGAGACGGTCATCTCGCCCGGCTACACCGTTGGCTATCTCGAACAGGAACCACTAATCGACGATTCGCGCACAGTGCGCGAGGTTGTCGAAGAGGCTGTTAAGGAAACCGTAGCGCTGCTTAAAGAATTCGATGAGATCAACGCGAAGTTTGGCGAAGAGATGTCCGACCAGGACATGGACAAACTCTTAACGCGCCAGGGCGAAGTTCAGGAGAAGTTGGACCATCAGGATGCGTGGGACCTCGATGCGCGTTTGGAGATGGCCATGGATGCGCTGCGCTGTCCGCCCGCAGACACGCCGGTGAAAGTATTGTCTGGCGGCGAACGCCGTCGCGTTGCATTGTGTCGTTTGCTTTTGCAGAAGCCGGACATTCTTCTGCTCGACGAACCGACCAACCATCTTGATGCAGAGTCAGTCGCGTGGCTCGAACATCATTTGCAAAACTATCCGGGAACGATCATCGCAGTCACTCACGACAGATATTTTCTCGACAACGTAGCCGGCTGGATTCTGGAACTCGATCGCGGCGCGGGCATTCCCTGGAAAGGGAACTACACGAGCTGGCTCGAGCAGAAGCAGGAGCGTTTGCGGCGCGAGGAAAAATCCGAAAGTGAAAGACAGAAAACGTTGCAGCGCGAGTTGGAATGGATTCGCATGTCGCCCAAAGCGCGACACGCAAAAGGCAAAGCGCGCATAAATGCCTATGAACAACTGCTGGACCAGTCATCCGAAAAGCGCCGCGAAGATTTGGAAATTCACATTCCGGCGGGCGCGCGTCTGGGCAACGTGGTGATTGAAGCTGAAGAGGTAAGCAAAGGCTACGGTGATAATTTGCTGGTTGAAAATATGACCTTCAATTTGCCGCCCGGCGGCATCGTCGGCGTGATTGGTCCAAACGGCGCCGGCAAGACGACATTGTTTCGCATGATCACCGGTCAGGAAACACCTGATACAGGAACGATTCGCATTGGTGAAACGGTTTCACTCGCCTACGTCGATCAAAGCCGCACACTCGACCCGGAAAAATCCATTTGGGAAGAAATATCAGGCGGCACCGATCTGCTAGTGCTCGGCAAGCGTGAAGTGAATTCGCGCGCTTACGTCGGCCGCTTCAATTTTTCCGGCTCAGATCAGCAGAAGAAAGTCGGCATGTTGTCAGGTGGCGAGCGCAACCGCGTTCATCTGGCGAAGATGTTGAAAGAAGGCGCGAATGTTCTGTTGCTCGATGAGCCGACAAACGATCTTGATGTGAACACGTTGCGTGCGCTGGAAGAAGCGCTGGAAAACTTTGCTGGGTGTGCAGTAGTGATTTCCCACGACCGCTGGTTTCTCGATCGTATTGCTACGCACATGCTCGCCTTCGAAGGCGACAGCAAAGTCGTTTGGTTTGAAGGGAATTATTCCGAGTATGAAGCGGATCGCAAAGAGCGTCTCGGCGCTGCGGCTGAGACGCCGCATCGCATCAAGTACCGGCAGTTGACGCGGACTTGAAGTTTGGAGTGCGGCGACTGGTCGCGGCTTTCGAGTGGCACAGACTTTAGTCTGTGATTATTCGTAAACAGTCAACAGACTAAAGGAAGCTCTGAACAAGTGGTCAACTCCTTGGAGTGCGGCGGCCCGGCGTCGCTTTGGTCCGCGGCGACTAGTCGCCGCATCGTTGAATCAACTCAAGCAGGCGTGGTTGTGACAGGTCGCGACTGGCCAAAGCGCTGCCAGGCCAGCGCACTCCAAAGAGTTGTCGCTTACACTTGATCAGAGGTTCCTAAAGTCTGTGCCACATAAGACGCTGACCAGTCAGCGCACTCCATAGACAGTGAGATGGTGAGCGTATTATGCCGGCACTTATCTTCGATCTTGATGGAACTCTGATTGATACTGTGTATGCCCACGTGTTCTCGTGGCAGCGAACTCTGGCCGAAGCCGGCATGGCTGTCGATGGTTGGCGCATTCACCGTCGCATCGGCATGAGCGGTGGCTTGTTTACTCGGGCCGTCGCTCGCGAAATCGGACGCGCGATCGCACCCGAGGAAGCTGAGGCGTTGCAACGTCGTCACGAAGAGTTGTTTCAGGAGTTGTTGCCGGAGCGGAGAGCTTTGCCCGGGGCCGTGGAGTTGCTGCGCTTCCTCCGAGAGGCCGGTGTATCACACGGCATCGCGACCTCCGGCAGGCGCCCTGAGATTAATGCTTCACTGGAA
>DASQPM010000198.1:0-6235 GCA_035643935.1 Pyrinomonadaceae bacterium
CGCTTACGCGCTCTCTTTGCCGGCTGAATACTACGATCGACTCCAGGCGAACTACCGCGCGCGCCGCGATCTGCTCTTGCCGGTGCTTGAGCAAGCCGGGTTCGGCGTCTTCCGGCCCGACGGCGCCTACTACATCATGACCGACATCAGTGCGTTTGGCTTTGCGAACGACGTCGAGTTTACAAAACATCTGATTCGCGAAATCGGCGTTGCCTGTGTGCCGGGGTCAAGTTTCTACAGCGTTCCCGAGCGCGGTGCACAACAAGTGAGGTTTTGTTTCTGCAAGAAGGATGAGACTCTGAATCTTGCGGCCGAGAGACTAAACAAACTTAGCGCGCGAGTTTAATTATTCTGTAGCCAAATCAGCTGGGCCAAGCCCACCTTCCCAACCACGAGCTGAAAAGTTTTGAGCCATGAGTTTCGATTGAAGGCTCACAAGATTAGAGCTACCGAGTATTCGGCAGTCTCTCAGGTTGGGAAGGTGGGCTTGCCCCCGCTGCTTGGTTAAGCACGGAAAGCGTGAAAGGCGCGAACACAATGACTAACAAATCCGCGCCGTTTTTATTTAGTTGTGCATTAGCGATTGTGCTCAGTGCCTCGGCACTGGCCCAACAGAGTTCCGATCCTAATTTCAATCCGCATGTCGAACACCCTGCCTACACGAAAAACTTTCCGCGCGTATTGTTCGACGAGGCGCATAACAACTTTCATACGACCACGGGCCATTATAAGCCATTCGTCGATCTAATCTTCAGCGATGGTTATCACGTCGCGGCTAATCGCAAGCCTTTCAGTAAAGAGTCACTGCAAACGTTTAAGCTTCTGGTGATTGCAAATGCGCTTGGGGCCGAGGATATGGACGATGAGGGTGCGGACAAGCCGGCTTTCACCGAACAGGAATGCGATGCTGTTAGCGAGTGGGTGCGCAATGGCGGCGCGCTGCTGTTGATTGCCGACCATGCCCCTTTCGGCGCGGCTGCTCAGATTCTGGCTAAGCGTTTCGATGTTGGGATGAGCAAAGGGTTCGTGTTTGATCCCGATCATTCGGCGCCGGACAATCCGACGCTGCTGATTTTTTCGCGAGAAAACAAACTGCTGCTGGACCATCCGATTACGCAGGGTCGAAACGATAGTGAGCGAGTTGATCGAGTGCAGACGTTTACCGGCCAGGCGTTGAAAGGTCCGCAAGGAGCTACACAACTACTTCTATTGGCTGCCACTGCCAAAGATCAAACCGACCCGATGGGCGGCGAAAAGAAATCCGTCGCGGGTCAGGCGCAAGGGCTTGCATTCAAGTTTGGTAAAGGCCGCGTGGTGATGCTTGGCGAGGCCGCAATGCTTTCGGCGCAGGTCTCTGGTCCCAAGAATCTTCCAGTGGGTATGAATGTTCCGGGCAATGACAACCGGCAGTTTGCGCTAAACATCATGCATTGGTTGTCGGGGTTGCTGAAGTAGCAAACAGCAGACAGTAGACAGCAAACAGCCGGACCGTTAGCAGCTATCGTCATAGCTTAATTGGTTGCTGCCTGGTGTTTGCTGTTTGCTATTTGCTGTCTGCTGTTTACTGTTTGCTGTTTACTTTCATGTGGGATCGCAGACGACAGATCGTTTGGCTGACGGCGGGATTGATCGTCGGGACGTTTGTCGCGTTTTCAGATGCTCATGACGAAGATGGGATCTTCGTTCCGCGCTTCTTCGTCTTCATGGAAACGCTGGTGCTGCTGATCATTGCCACCCTTCTCTTCATTTACTCACGAAGGAAACAATAATCTTTAGTTTGCGACAAGCAGTTTAGAGTACAACCTTTAGGTTGATGCTGGCGGCGAATGCAAGCTAAAGCTTGGACTCTGAACTGCTTGAGTTCAGCTAGTTCGGCGGCTGCACTGTCTTCGACCGCACAGTAATTCCTTCATCGCCGACAATCAGCAGATTCCGTGCTTCGCCAAGCGGCGCGTTCGAAGGTAAATACGACAGCAGGTAACGATTCTTCTTCAACTCGTCGCAAATTGTCTTTGCCGCCACGGCCGGCTCGTCAATTGAGAAGATGACGCCCCCGGTTCCTTCCACCAGCTTGTCGATCACCTGCTTCGGCTTGGGAACGTCGCGGCGTATGGCCCCGCGCGTTCGGTCCTGCGCCTGGACCGCATAGACGGTGATGTCCTGTGATTGCAATTCAGAAAGTATTTTTTCAAATGAAGTCTTGCTGCCGCGGTCCAGCCCGTCACTGATGACGACGATGACGCGCTTTTGCCCCGGTGTGGCTCTTAGCGCTTCATCGATTACGGCGGTAACCGCGTCAAACAAATGCGGCTGGCCCTTCTTGCGAAACAGCTTCAGCGAACTATCAATAGCCTTCGCGTCATCGGTCCAGTCCGCAACGATTTCAGCCTGCTCGTCATAACCGACTATCAGCAGTTTGTCGCCTTCGTAAATCTCATAGGCAAACTCGCGCGCCGCGTGTTCGAGTTTTTCCACGTCCGCGCGGATCGTTAACGAGTTATCAACCAGTAACACGATTCGCGCCGGCGCAGGGTCGGGAGTGAAGTTGCGAATGGCTTGCTCGACGCCGTTGTCGTAAACCGAAAGTTGTTTTGAAGTGATCTGCCGGGAGGAGTTGTCAGCGCGTTTGGCAATAACATTCACCAGCACTCCGCCGGTGCTGTTACTCTCCGGGCGGCGTCCTGCCTGGGCAAACAACGCCACACACGTACCTAACAAGGCAATCAGGCAAATGAAAGTTGAGAAAGCATGCGGACGCCTTCCATTTTTCTGGCTGCTGTTTGCTGCTGCCGTCGTTAATCGGTCAGACATGAACTTGAAAAGCGCGGGCTTCAATCACCAGTTGAGACTTTGGTTGAGGAAGCTTTTTCGGAAGTTTTCTTACTCGGGGAGTTGTCTTTAGTTTTCTTATCCGTCTTATCCGTCTTATCAGACTTTTTATCGTCGCTGGTGGTTGCTTCACTGTCCTTTTTTTCCAGCGCTTTTTGACCACTGCGGCCGTAGTCAGTCAGATAAAAACCGGAGCCCTTGAATTGAATCGCCGGCGCTGAAACCTTTCGTTCCAAGCGGCCGCCACACTTCCGGCACTTCGTCGGCTGCTTGTCGTTCAACTTCTGAAAGACTTCGGTGTGCGCCTTACATTTCTTGCATTCAAACTCGTAAATCGGCATACGATCCAAACTCCAAACTGATAGGAACTAATCAAAAGTATACGGGCGACATCACAGCCATGCAACGACGCTTCGCTTGAGAGCGCGGGTAAAGGTTAACTATTCGCAACTTCTCATTAGCACCGCGGCCTTAGCCCGGTGACCTGGTTTGGTAGGCGAACCGGAAATCGTTAAACGGTTTCTGAATCTGGGATGCAGTCCGAAGTCACCGGGCTAAAGCCACGGTGCTAATGAAATATTGAAGTGTCAATTCGCGGCTTTGCAAGTTGATCAGCGGTTCGTTATGATCCCGGGCGAACTAATCCCCATGTCAGACACTGCCCAATCTCTCTCGCTCGAGCGCAAAATCAAGATGCACGAGGCGCGCGAAGGAATTATCAATCGCCTCGCATTAACGCTGCCATCGGCAATCAACCTCGATCGCTTTCTGACCGTCATCGTCTCTGAGCTGGGCCGCATGATGAATGTCGATCGCTGCGACGTTATTCAGTTGACCTCGCCCAGCGAGCTGCGCATCAGCCATGAATGGCGCGCCTCAGAAGACGTTCCTTCCAGTCTGGGCACGGCCATTCCTTTTGATTTAAGACAACTGTCAGAACACGTTGACATCACCAGGCCGATCCGGCTGGACGACACTTCGGCGCCGGACTTGAACCAGAAGGTCCGCATGCTGGCCAAGGGTTTGGGTACGCGCTCGCTGTTGGTAGTACCGGTTCTGCTGGGTGATGACGTGCTTGGTTTGGTTGGCATGCACACGACGCGCACGCTACGTGTTTGGCTCGATGATGAAGTTGCGTTTCTCGAATCGATTGCGCGACAGATTGGCGTGGGCTACCAGTACACGCGGCTTTACACCGACAAGGAACGCGAGGCGGAAACAAAACGCGCGCTGCTGGAAATAGCAAATGCGATCAATGCGCGCTCCGATTTTCGCGAAGTCTCTTCGCTGGTGCTCGAGCGCGCGATCACGCTGGTGGGTGCGGATTATTCCGCGCTGGGGGTGCTCGATCCCAAAGGCGGGCGCATCAGCCTGGTGGCATTCAAAGCCGCGCCGCACGCAACCATCGAATCAGTGCAGGGCTTGATTGAGGAACATGCGCAGTCGCTCGATCTCACCGAGTTCCCGAAGGCGATCGAAGTGCTGACAGAAGGGAAAACTTTGCGGCTGCTGGATTCCGACCTGCCGTTTCCCTTTCGTCTGATGTTCAATTCGATTCTCGGCGGACGCGCGGCGCTGGTTGCGCCGGTGCGCGTTGCTGGTCACACGTTTGGACTGCTCGGTCTGGTTTGGAGCGAAGCGCGCCAGGGCTTTCAGGACCACGAAGTCGCGCTGGTTGAAGGCATTGCCGATCAGATCGGCACCGCCCTGGAGCGCGATCAACTGTCGGCCGAAGTCATGCACTTGCGCGACGCGCTGCACGAACGCTACGGCGAAGATCGCCTGATTGGTCAGACCGCCGCCATCCGACGCGCGATTGAGTTGGCATTGAGTGTTGCCGATACGCAAACAACGGTGCTCATTCAGGGAGAGTCAGGCACCGGTAAAGAACTGCTCGCGAATCTGATCCACTACAACTCCGGTCGCGAAGATCAGCCGTACGTGAAACTTAATTGCGGCGCCATTCCTGAAACACTGCTCGAGTCGGAATTGTTTGGTCACGAGAAAGGCGCCTTTACCGATGCGCGCGCGCGCCGCCAGGGAAGATTTGAAGAAGCCAATGGCGGCACGTTGTTTCTCGACGAAGTTGGAGAGATGAGTTTATCGGCGCAGGTTCGCCTGTTGCGCGTTTTGCAGGATGGGGAATTTACCCGGGTCGGTGGCAGTGAACTGTTGAAGGCGGACGTGCGCATCATAGCCGCGTCAAATGTCGATCTCGAACGCGCCACCGAACTCGGAACTTTTCGCCGCGACCTTTTTTACCGGCTGTCCGTCTTTCCCATAGGGTTGCCGGCCTTGCGTGAGCGCTCGGAAGACATTCATCCGCTGGTCATTCACTTTCTCGAACACTATAAACAAAAGACCGGCCGTTTCATTTCCGGCATTTCCAAAGACGCACTGCAAGCTTTGATTACTTACGACTGGCCCGGTAATGTGCGCGAGCTTGAAAACGCAATCGAGCGCGCGCTGGTGCTGGGATCTTCAGACATGATCCTGCCCGAGGATCTGCCGGAATCGCTGCTGGAGCGCACTCCGCCGCCGGAGATGACCGAGGCGAAATATCACTCCGCGGTGAAGGAATTGAAGAAACAACTGATTCTGGATGCGGTGGAACAGAGCCACAGTTATGCCGATGCGGCTCGCATTCTGGGCGTGCATCCCAACTATCTGCACCGCCTGATCCGCAACCTCGAGTTGAAAGAAAGTTTGAAGGACGCGCTGCGTGAGATTCCGGCGCGGGGGATGAGTGGGATGTCGGGCGGGAACGCGTAGTTTTCTACGGCAATCGCAAGCGCAACAGGCTCGCTGGATCCAGATACGTTCCCTGCCATCGCACCGCGACATGAAGATGTGGGCCCGTGGCACGTCCCGTGCCACCGCTCAGACCAACTACCTGCCCGCGTTTCACCTGCTCCCCTTCCTTTACTTTGAACTCTGAGAGATGCAGGTAGAGAGTCAGCAATCCTTGGCCGTGATCCAGAACAACGAAATTGCCCTCGAAATAGAGTGGCCGCGCCAGCAGTACGGTGCCGTCATTCATGGCGGCGACGGGAGTGCCGCTGGGGACGCGGAAATCCAGGCCCAAGTGCGGACTGGAGGTCTTGCCATTGAAAATCCGCTGGGAACCGAAGACGTCGGAAATGGCAGCGTCCGCGGGAGTCGCGAATGGTCCTGACCACTCTCGCTGCGACGTCAGACGATTCAGATAATCCTTCTTTACTTGCTGGCCTTCTTCAATCTGTTTCTGCTGTTCGGGGTTGGGCTCGGTGAACTTGCCTTCAACGCTGAGCTTGACTTCGATCTTGGGATATTTGCCGCGGGCGATGGCGAACTTGCGGCTGAACGACAATTTCGTGCCTGCGGATTTCCCCGCTACAGTTTCGCCAGTCAGTTCAATGGCGTAAGT
>DASQPM010000199.1:0-8323 GCA_035643935.1 Pyrinomonadaceae bacterium
TCTGTGCTTGACCATTCAGTGCCGTTTGTAATTTTTCGTTCGCCACTTCTCGGTCGCCTTCATAGACCATGTCCAGAAAGCGCCTCCCGATAAACTCCTCGCGTTTGTAACCAAGTCCAGACAACGTCGCGCTGTTGCACCACTTGAAACGACCGTCAATGTCGACTGCATAGATTGACTCGCGCGCACTTTCTAAAATATTCGTTAGCAGCGATTGATGCTCACGCGCGACCGCCTGCACCTTGCGCAACTCTGAGAGATCGCGCGCCGTACAAACTGCGGCCGTGACTGAGCCCGTTCGATCCAGGACCGGCTCGATCGAAACTAAAATAGGACGATTCAGGCGATTGGGTATCACTTCAACAATTAGACTGCGGCCTTCCTCGATCGCTTTTTCCACCACGCAGGTCTGCGTTTTTGCCGACGTCCGCAAGATGTCGCAGCACTGCCGGCCTAACAGATTCCGGGGCTCGGAATTTTCCATCGCCGCGCCGGCGCGATTCACGCGTTTTAGACGTCCGGAAGGATCGAAAATAAAGATGCCGTCCGACATTGAATCGAAAGTGGTTTCCCATTCCGACTTTGCTTTGGCCACCATCTCAAAAAGTTCCGCCTGCGCAATGCCAATCGCCAGCCGTTCTGCAACAGAGTGGACCAGGGACAATTCGTTTTCCGTCCAGTCTCGCAGACGATCCGTTTGATGAATGCAAAGTACGCCGCGAAAATGTTCCTTGACAATCAACGGATAATCAATCTGCGAGCGAACCTCGGCCTTGCGCGCGTGCTCGCGCACAGCAGCGCTAAATTCCTCTGGTCCATCCCGGTAATTCAGTGAATCACTAATGACCAGCGGTCCCGACATATTCAACAAATGCCTGCCGACCGGGTCTTCGTAACTGACTTGAATGGAATCACTGCTCGTGCAATTTGGCGAGACATATTCATGTTCCACTGAAGAAATAGGATTAGCAGGATCGTACAACCGCATGTGGACCCGCGAGGCGCCCAGCGCCATACCCAGTTCGCGTGTTGCCGTGCTCAATACTTCAGGCAAGCTTAGCGAAGCACGAATTGTCATCGTAAGACGGTTAACCAGCACTTCCCTTTTCGAAGTGGCCTCCGCCTTTTGATAAAGCTCGGCCTGGCGAATCGCGATGCCGGTTTGATCGGCAACTGCCTTGGCAAGAGCAATGTCTGATTCGCTCCAATGGCGGATCTCACGCGTAGTGGAAAGAGCGAACGCTGCCGTCACTTCATCGCCCACTCTGATTGCCACATACATGATTGAGCGCACCTTGGCTTTCGAGAGAATACGAGAATAGAAATCCGCAATGCTGTGCTCGCGCGCCGCATCGTCAACACAGAGCACTCCATTCTGGTCGAGCGATTCGATCAGCAGTTTCACATCCTCAAGCTCAAAATTGGAAGCGGCCGGAGCAATACCAACGGAATGATATTCAGCGACGTTTCTGACGCGTTGCGTCTTTTCATCCTTGATGAAGAGCGAGCAGCGATCAGCTTTGAGGTGCGAGCCGAGCTCATTCACCGCCGTGTGAAAAATCTCAGAACTATCCAACGAGCAACGAATCGCCTGCGAGATGCGGTGCGTCATCGCCTCGCGTTGCGCCTGTTGGGCCAATGCTTCTTCCGAGCGTTTGCGTTCGGTTAAATCGCGTCCCACGCCCTGCACGCCGATGGCTTGACCATCGCGAAAAATCAAGCGCGTGCTGACTTCCAGGCGTACCCGGCCGCCACCTTTCGTAACAAGCTCCAACTCGTAAACTGTCGAACCCTCTTTATCGGTTTTGTGACCCATCATCTGGCGGGCAAGCGCGAGATAGTCAGGCGCGAGCACATCGGCAAGGTTCATGCGCATAGCTTCTGCACGGCTGTAACCGGTTATCTTTTCGCCACTCCGATTCAAAGAAGTAAAGTTTCCTGAGAGATCGTGCGTATAGAATATGTCGTTGGCATTCTCGAAGAGCTCGCGATAACGCTCCTCATTTTCCTGCAGTGCGTTTTGCGCTTTACGGTTTTCCGTAATATCCGTGGCCACGCCGATAACACCCGTCACTTTGCCTTCGTCATCGGCCAGCGGTGAGTAGCGCGTCTCAAAAGTGAGTTCTCCGACTTCAACCGCGTCGGAAAAAATTTCGCCCTTAAGAGCGCGGCGGATGTTTCGCAAAATCTGAGGATGATCGCGATAAAGATCGAAGATCGACTGGCCAACCAGGTCGCCCGGTTCCAGGTTGAGCTTCTTTAGTCCTTCGCCCTCTGCCAGGGTGAATATGCCTTCCCGATTAATTGCAAAGAGCACCAGCGCCGCGCTACCAATCACGGTGCGCAATTGAGTCTCTGTTTGTCTGAGAGCTTCGCGGCCGCGATTGCGGTCAGTGATGTCGCGCATCACAACCTGCACGGCCGGCTGGCCATTCACAACGAATGGCATGCCGGCAACTTCAACATCAATCACTTCCCCATCCAGCCGGACATGTCGCTGCTCGATTAGCTCAGTCGGCGATCCTTCTTCCAGTACCTGGCGAACCCTCCGGTTGACGGTATCGTGGTAATCAGGATGAACCCGGTCAAGTATTGATTGTCCGATTAACTCTTCTGGTTTATCCGCGCCCCACAGCCGTTGACCTGCGGGATTCACATAAAGAATTTTTCCGCCACTGTGAACCACAATTCCTTCGGGGGACAACTCAACCAGTCGTCGATAACGCTGCTCGCTTTCGCGCAATACCTGGTGAGCACGATGCCGCTCCGCAAGTCTGGCGACTTTGACCAGCAACTCTTCATTGCGAAACGGCACGTTGAGATAGTCATCCGCGCCCGCAGTCAAACCTTCGAGACTGTCTTCAGGCGCGTTGCGCAGTCCACTGATCAGCAGCACCGGAATGTCGGACGTTTTCGGATCTTTTTTTATTGCGCAGCAGAGTTCGATGCCATTCATAACCGGCATTACCACGTCACTGATGACGACCTCAGGCTGAAACGCAGTAACAGCGACGTGGGCGCTGCCGCCATCACTCGCGCATAACACTTCATAGCCTTCGGCCTCGAGCAACTCACTCAGGAGCGCGCTAACTTTTTGATCGTCATCTGCGATCAACACTCGGCACTTGGCTGCAGAATCTATATTTAATTTCATGCGAGGTGGCACTCCGCCGGTCGCGTCAGCTTGAGGAGCATGACCGGAACCCAGGCCATGGAAGGAATCGTGAATTGAGGAAAATCAGGTCACCGAAAGTCGCAAAATGCGGCTTGCTGACCTGCCGCTGGCGCAGTATAACAAAGTTGACCTTCGTTTGTCATGCGCTAAAACGCGCAAAATTGGGCCAATTACTCAGTTTTTTGCTCTCGATGACCGCAAACGTTCTGCGCCTTCCGGTCGGCCTCGCCTCCTGGTTGCCAATATCCTGGTCAAGTGGCCAGCCGTGTTTAAAACCTCAAGAATTTCTCAAGCGGATTGCAATAAAACATTTAACGGCTGTCGGCGAGCGTTTTTCTCAGTTTTGAGGCGTTGCCACGGCCGCCGGGTAACCAACGCTATTTACAAGGAAGGAAGTTCCTCCAAATCTTATGTTCTTAATCGACTCCTCTCACGACCTGACAAGCGGCAGGTTGGAACTAATTACAGACAAAATTGCGCAGCCGGCGAGGGGACCGCGCTTTTCCCGGTCACGGTTGCTCAATACGCTGGAACGAAGTGTAAGCGCCGGTACTTCAACCATCATTAGCGGTCGCGCAGGAACCGGCAAAAGTCTGTTAGCCGTGGACTTTGCTGAAAGATGCGGGCGGAGGGTCGCCTGGTACAAAGTAGATGCGCCCGACAGCGACCCGCGAATCTTTTTTGACTATCTAATCGGCAGTGTCCGCGAGCAGCGTCCGGGTTTTGGCGCGAAATTATTGTTGCCCCTGGTTGAATCTGCCGATTTCGATCACATTGACGCGCTCGCGGAAGCCTTCATTTACGAATTAGGTGATAGCGACAAGCATGATTCGCTTTTGATCGTAATAGAAGATCTTCATTTGGTCTGCGATTCAGAGTGGCTGGTGCCGTTTTTCACGCGCTTGCTGCCGCTGCTGCCCGCTGACGTACATGTGCTGATCACCAGTCGCAGTATGCCCCCGGCGCCTTTATGGCGGTTGCGTTCAAAACAATCTCTAGTCGTTATTGAAGAGGAGGCGCTTGCCTTCACGCGGCCGGAAGCAATTGCTTTGTTTGAAGGTTACGGTCTGTCAAGTGAGCAAGCGAGCATCGCGCTGGACCACTCGCATGGCCGTGCTTCCGCGCTTGACGAGTTTGCGAGGTTTCTCTGCAAGTCCGAAGAAAAGACCAGCGATCGATCCCGAGAACTCAGAGCAGCGGCTCTGCCCGAACAGTCTGTCTAGACTGCGAGGGCCCAGGTTTGACCGATGACCCCGACTGAAGCATCTGTGAATAGTCAACCAAGCGCAATCGATGGTGGATTGATCCTATTTCTCCATGCTACTCTGCCGCCCTACCCTAGCAGCGGTCAGAGACAGCAGCTAATGGCGCCCAGGAAGCATCTGGAAAGTTCTTCCACCGAAACTCCGTCTGCAAACAACAGCGGCCCCCAGGGCTCGCCTCCGGGCTTCTTTCTGCGAACCAAGCTGCTACCGCCGCGGCCCGCTCCACAATTATTGTCGCGACCCAGGCTATCTGCTCGCTTACTTGCAAATCTAGGCTATCCACTGACGCTGGTTACGGCTAATGCCGGTTCCGGAAAAACGACGCTGGTGGCCGATTTCCTGCGCACTCATGAGCGCCAGTTTGTTTGGTATCAGTTGGACCATACCGATGCGGACCCGGCGGTTTTTCTTGGCTACCTCGGCTTTGGCATTCAGAAACTCGTGCCAGACTTCGGCAAAGCCTTGTTCTCATATCTTCAAGAAACGACCGTCGAGTCAGCACAACATCCGGAGCGAGCGGTCGATGTTTTTCTAAACGAAGTTCTCGAACACGTCGAGCAACAGTTGATTCTCGTCCTGGATGATTACCATCACCTGGGGGCAAACACGGCGGTGCACGTCATCATGGATCGGTTGCTTGCTTACCTTCCCGACGTGTTGCACGTCGTTATTGTGTCTCGAGAAGTGCCGCCGTTGGCTCTTGGCCGGCTACGCACCCACTCTCCGCTCGCCACTATCGACCGCGCTGATCTTCTTTTCACGGATGAAGAGACGCGCGAATTGTTCCGCCGGGTTTTTGATCTTGAGCTGACTCCTGAGCAACTTGCTGAATATCGCGAACGAACGCACGGTTGGATTACGGCGTTGCAACTTGTTAGACAGGTGGCCCAGCGCAACGTGATCAGTGGTCGCGAGGGCCAGGCGGACGTTCCGGATCTAGTCGAAGTGCTGCGGCAATCCGAACGGGATATTTTCGACTACTTTGCCGAGGAAGTGTTTTCCGATGAACCTGCCGACGTGCAAAACCTGCTGCTGAAGGTTTCGCTGCTCGACCGGATTGAGTTGGACATTTGTGCTGCGCTTTATCCAGGGTTGAATTGCGCCCGCGTGCTACCGAATTTGGTGCGCCGCAATGTGTTCATCACTGTCGCCAGCGACCGCCGTGGCGAAGAATATCGCTTGCATCCGCTCTTCCAGAATTTTTTGCGCCGGCGTCTGCGCAGCGAGATCGGCCGAACTGGCGTTTCCGCGGAGCACCAGCGCTGCGCCCTCTATTTCATCGAGCGCCATGCGTGGGAGCAGGCGGCCAGGCACTGGCTGGCCGCAGAAGACTTTGAAAGTGCTGCCGGCCTAATTGCCGAACGAGGCGTCGAGTGGATCTCCACCGGAGCGCTAGGTTCACTCTCATCGCTGGCGGATTCATTGCCGGCGGCGGCGCTCGAGACCTATCCCCGGGCGCTGGCCCATCGAGCCGAAGTGGCCCGCCTGCAAGGCGAATATGAATTTGCTCATTCGCTTCTGCGGCGCGCGGTACCTTTGCTGCACGAGCGCGCGGATAATGAAGGTGAGGCTGATGCCTTGCATTCCCTGGCAACACTGGCGCGGCGTGGTGGCGATTATGAGTTGGCTTTTAGCTATCTCGATCGCGCGATCCTGCTTAGCGAACCGAGTTCCGCGGTCCGCACAAAGTGTGGCAACACGCGAGGGTTGTGCCTGGTTGCGATGGGCGAATGGACTGCCGCTGAACACGAGTTTCGAGCAGCTCTACAGTCGGCCGAAGAGCGTAATGACGAATACTACATCCGCCTGATTGCACACAACCTGGGTACGCCCGCAGGCATGCGTGGCGATTTCGGCGAGGCGTTGCGCTGGCTCAGCCGCATGCTGCGTAAGGACCGGCAAGCGCCGCCGATGCCCCAGGAAGCAGTGGCCCACTTGAATATGGCCCGCTGCTACTTGTATCGCGGCGATTTCAACGCATGCGAAAAGCACCTTGACCAGGCGCTGGAGTGCTGCCAACTCTTCAATCTCGCCGGCACCCGCGCGGAAACCTTTGAAACGTACGGCAATCTTTATCGCGAGCGCGGCGAAATCGAACGAGCGATTGAATACTATGAACGCGCCGCTCGTGCTTACGACGAAGCAGGCATTGGCCTGACCCGAACCGAATTACTGGAGGAAAGGGCACTGTTGGGTTTGCAGATTGGCGATCTCTCGTCTGCCCAGGCTCAGATTGATCATCTCATCAGCGCGCGCCCACCAGAAAAGGGTGAGTTGGGGTTCTTTACAGCTTCACTTACCCGCGGCCGCATCATGGCAGCGCGCGGTGAATATCAGGAGGCTCGCGAAGATCTCAGTAAGTCACTCGAGTATTTCCATCTGCATGGACTTTACTACTACGAAGCTCTGGCAAGCATGGCGATCGCTCTTTGTGATTTTAATTTAGGGAATGAACGCGGCATGCTCGAGCGTCTGCGGCGCGTAGTCGACCTCACTGTTAGATATGATTATGAATACTGGCTCAAGCGGAGTATTGAGAAGTACAGGGAAATTTTTTCCAGCGAAGACGCGTTGGAACTCTTGCCTTTTGATTTGCGCGAACAGGTCTCGTCGAGTCCGGCGGCGGTGCGCGCGCCCGCTCAACTCTCTGAGATTGCTCTCGCCAGCCAACCGGTAACCGATCTAACGGTTAACATGCTGGGGCCGGTTGCAATTCTGCGCGATCCCTCGCGACCGCTGGCGGCTGACGCCTGGACTACCCGACGCGCTCGCGACATTCTGTGCTTCATCGTTTCGCGCCGTCATCACCGAGCGAATAAAGACACCATCATTGATACGTTCTGGGGCGAAACCGACTTGGCGGCGGTGGAAAAGAATTTTCACCCGACGGTTTCGCACATTCGCAAGGCGCTAAATAGCAACCAGCCTCTGAAGCAAAACTTCCTGCTGTATCGCGACGGCGATTACCAACTTAATCCGGAGTTTTCCTACCGCATCGACATTGAAGAGTTTGACCGCCTCCTCAGTGAAGGGGAAAACGCGCGCCGCGCTCGTAACTTTGACGAATGCGTTCGCGCGTACGAACAGGCGCTCACGCTTTACCGCGGCGAGTTCATGCAAGGCAGCTATGAGCTCTGGGTCGAGGAACAACGTACCTATTACCGCGAGCAGTACCTTAGATTGCTAGAGTCGCTGGCTGGCGTCGCCGAGACCGGGGCGAACTGGCAAAAGGCAATGCAGCTGGCGCAGCTCATTGTTCGGGAAGATCAGTTTCGTGAAGACATTCACTGCATGATTCTGCGCGCGCATGCCGCTCTGGGAAACCGAGGCGCCGTAAAAGAGCACTACGAGGGACTGAAACGGATGCTGGAAAACGAGTTGGGCGTACAGCCGAGCGCGGAGACCAGAAAACTCTACCAACAGTTAGTTGTTTAGCTAAATCGGTCTAAACAAATGATTTCAGCGAGAAATCGCAAGGTTTGCGCAACAAATTCGGAGCAGCCCGCCATTAAAATGCTTGGGCTTTCAAAAGGGAAAACGGCGACGCGGATTGAAATTAGGCAGACGGCGCTGGAAGTTACGAACCAAAATAGTATTGGTTTTGGGCGTCACTCTTTACCTACGAAGGCACCTCGCCAGATAATTAGCATGACTGCGCCAACAAACCCGACTGAGGTGATAGTTTGCTAGGCATGAAGACTGGATCTAATCCGACTTTCAAAAAATCAAAGCAGTTAGTCGCCATGGCGCTGGTCGTGTTGGTGTTTGTGTCGCCAACCATGGCCGGGATCAGTATCACCTCATCTAACGGCATTGTCATGACGGGAGCTGACGGCATCGTCATGACCGGCGCCGACGGCATTGTCATGACCGGCGCCGATGG
>DASQPM010000200.1:0-4454 GCA_035643935.1 Pyrinomonadaceae bacterium
AGCTTCAAGAGCGGCGCAACCGACTGGCGGTAGTTTTCTGAAATTTTTACGTACGCTTCATTGCGCAGGTTCTGCAGATAATCCTCGCGCTGTTTGCTCGTTCGCTCCATAGTGATCGCTTCGCGCACCTGGTTCTCATTAAACGTTACGGTGGTGGCTGCCACGGTGCGTTCGTCGACACGGAAAATTTGATACCCATCGTTACTGCGCAGCGGCTCGCTGATGCCGCCAACCTTGACGTCTTTGACAGCGCCGGCAATGTCGTCTCGCAAACTCGGCACTTCAAATGCCCCCACTTTCCCTTTTGTTTGCGGAGCAATGCGAACGCCATTCGCTTCGCGCTCGGAATTGACGACGGCGACGGCGCCAAAATCCGCGCCAGCGCGTAACTGGGCTACGAGCTGCAGTGCTTTGGCTTTCACCTCAGCTTCGTTTTTTCCGGCGGAACTCAGAAAAATCTCGGAAAGGCTAATACTTTCAGGTTTGCGAAATTTGTCCTGATGGGCCTGAAAATACTTTTTCAACTCATCAATCGTCAGACCGAAGAAAATCTTGCGATCGACTTCCTGCTGAATGACAGCTTGCTTCATCATTTCCACGCGCAGTGTTTGTCGGGTCGCCACCGGATCAAGACCGCTTTCGCGCATGGCTGCGTCCAACTTTTCCACCGAGGTAATGCCCTGATCTTTTGCTACTTCCAGCATGCGCCGGTTGACCTCAGCTTCAACTTCGCTTGAAAGATCCAGTTCTTTCCCTCGCTGCATAAGAAGTTGTTCATTAATCAACGTGGCAATAAGATCTGCCTGCCGTTTGTTGACTTCGTCGGCGGCTTGTTCTTGCGTCATCCCTCCCTGCTTTAGCGCTTCAATGCGTTCTTTGGATTCGCGCCGCAACATCGAAAGCGTGATGACGTCGTCGTTGACCTGGGCAATAACTTCATCAACAACCTGTAGTTCACCTTCCTGCGCCAACGTCGGGGCTGGATTGCAAATCAAAATGCAGAATATGAAGAGGCCCGCAATGGCGAGGGAAATAAACTTGGATTTCACGGTATTACTCCTAAAAAGTCAGTGGTGGAATTATCAGTGTTCTGGTTGTCAGTAGTTAGTGGTCAGTTGTCTGTGTCTGGTTGCTCCAAAGACCGGGCAATGAACCGTAGATTTGAGCACAAAGTGGTCACTTCCAACAAACGCGAAGGCCGCCTGTTACAGCAACTGACCACTAACTTCAAACTAACGACTATTGCTTAATCTGCTCGAGCACCCCACGCAGCAGATCCAGCACCTGATCCTCTTCTTCGTCAGTCAAACTCAGGCGCAGCACGCCGTTGGGCGTGAATGTCCGGCCCTCGCGAGCGCCTACGAACGCCATCAGCTTTTCCGCCGAAACGCGCGCCTTCTCGCTAAACTTTATCGCCACGCCGTCGCTCGTCTTATCTATCGACAGAATGCCGACGCTTTCCGCCAGCAGGCGCAAGCGCGCGTAACCAAACAGTTGCTCTACCGACTCAGGCAAGCGTCCATAGCGATCGCGAATCTCTTCGCGAATGCTTGCCAGCGCCTCCTCATCGCGAGCTGAAGACACGCGTTTGTAAGTCCGCAGTCGCTGGCCCATGTCGTTTATGTAGTCGTCGGATATCGCGACGTCGACGCCGAGATTTATCGTGACGCTGGTCTCATCTGCCACTGCTTCACCGCGCAGTTCCGCAACCGTGCGTTCCAGCATCTGCGTGTAAAGATCAAAACCGAGCGCATCCATGTGGCCCGACTGCTGGCCGCCGAGAAGATTTCCGGCGCCGCGCAATTCCAAATCCAAAGCCGCAATGCGAAACCCGGCGCCGAGATCTGAAAATTCACGAATAGCTGCCAGGCGACGTTTTGCAATCGGTGTCAATTCAAGTTCACCGGGAATAAGGAGATAAGCGTACGCGCGACGATTTGATCGGCCCACGCGACCGCGCAACTGGTAGAGTTGAGAAAGACCGTACTGATCGGCGCGGTTTATGATGATGGTGTTCGCGCGCGGGATGTCTATACCGTTCTCGATAATGGTCGTGGCCACCAGCACGTCGTACTTAAACTCAATGAAATCGAGCATTACGCGCTCCATCTCTTTTTCGTTCATCTTGCCGTGACCAACGGCCAGTCGCGCCTGCGGCACCAGCCGCTGGACTAAAGCCGCAATTGTCTCGATGGTTTCCACTCGATTATGAATAAAGAACACTTGCCCGCCGCGGCCCAGCTCGAGTTCAATTGCAGACTTGATTACGTTTTCCGAAAACTGGACTACCTGCGTTTGAATTGCCAAACGATCGCGCGGCGGCGTTTCAATTAGAGACATGTCGCGCAAGCCGCTCAGCGACATGTTGAGCGTGCGCGGTATCGGCGTCGCCGAAAGCGTTAACACATCGACGCGCTTCTTGAGTTGTTTCAATCTTTCCTTGTGAGCCACTCCGAAGCGCTGTTCTTCATCGACCACCACGATGCCCAGCTCTTTGAAGCGCACGTCTTTCGACAATAGGCGATGCGTGCCAATGACGACATCTATTTCGCCGGCCTCGACGCGTTTGGCGATTTCCTTCTGTTCTTTTGGCGAACGAAAACGCGAAAGCAATTCGATCTTCACCGGAAAAGGCGCGAAGCGACCGCGAAAAGTGTCGAAGTGCTGGTAGGCAAGCACGGTCGTTGGCGTCAAAACCGCAGCCTGTTTCCCTTCCATCACCGCTTTGAAAGCCGCGCGCATTGCCACTTCAGTTTTGCCATAGCCCACATCGCCGCATAACAGACGGTCCATCGGCGTAGGTTGTTCCATGTCCTGCTTGACGTCTTCAATCGCGGTTTCCTGATCTGGTGTCAGCACAAACTCAAAGCCATCTTCAAACTCGCGCTGCCAGGGCGTGTCAGCGGCGAAGGCATAACCGCCGACCAATTTTCGTTCGGCGTAAAGTCGCAAAAGCTCGTCGGCCATGTCGCGCATGGCGCGCTTTGCTTTCGCTTTTGTTTTTTGCCAGCCGAGTCCGCCCAATCGATCCAACGCGGGCTGGTGTCCTTCGGAGCTCGAATAGCGCTGCACCAGGTCCATGCGCTCGACCGGTACGTAGAGCTTTGCGTCTTCCGCGTAGTACAGCAGCATGAACTCACCACTGCGCGTACCCAGATCGAGAGTCTGCAAACCACCGAAACGTCCTATGCCGTGATCGACGTGAACGACAAAATCGCCTGGCTTCAGATCGCGAAAGTCTGAAAGAAAAGCTGCGGTCCGGAATTTTTTCTTCTTCCTGCCGTCTGCCGTCTGCCGTCTGCCATCCTGGGAAACTCCGCGCCGCTCGATCGTTTGTACGCCCGCTTCGTCAAACAGGTCCGCCTCCACGTGAACCAACAGTTGCGCGGCCGGCATTTCAAAACCACTGCTGAGCCGGCCGACCGTGACGATCGTTTGCGCAGTCGTCACCATTTCAGTCGCTTCTTCGACTAACCATAGACGCGCCTTGATGTCGTATTCAGCAAGGATTTCGGTAACACGTTCGGCGACTCCTAAACTCGGCATGACAAACATCGTCGTCGTGCCGTTTTCGCGTGCGCGGTTCAGATCTGACGCCAAATTCGCGAACCGCCCGTGATACTTCAACGCAGATTGCGTCTTCCATTCAACTTCAGGCGCCTGCTCTGTCGGGGGAAAAAGAAACAGAGGCGCGCGCGCGTTTCGTGCGCGACCAAGTTGGACCTTCGGAGCTTCTGCATCAAGCGCCATCGCCTGATCAACTTCGGCGGCGGCGCGACCCAACATGCGCAGTTCGACTCGCTGTAGTCCATCCAATTTGATTCGCAGTTCTTCGGCTGAGAGATAAAGTTCTTCGGGCTTAAGCGCGATGTCGTCGGCCGCATCGGTCTCGGCAAAACGGTCGGCAAGCGTTTGATAAACTTCTCCGAGGTAAGCGTCGACTGCTGAGGGCTCATCGACGACCAGTACAGCGTTCTTCAGGTAGTCAAAAACGGTCGCATTTCGTTCGCGCACAACCGGCAGCAACCATTCCCAACCAGCAAAACTTTCCGCTTCGTCTGCAAATGCGGTGCGATCGCGCAGGGCGCGCGCGTAGCGCTCGTCAGCCCAACGTTCGCGAGCGAAATAGGCCCACTGCCTAAAGTCTCGTGGCCGCACCACCAGCTCGCGCATCGGAACAATTTCAATTTCGCTCAACTGATTCGTGGAGAGTTGTGTTTCGGGATCAAAGGCGCGGATGGAATCGATCTCGTCGCCAAAGAATTCGATGCGCACCGGTTGTTGCTGACCCGGCGACCAAACGTCGAGAATGCCACCCCGCATGGAAAACTCGCCGACTGCGCCAATCGGATCTTCACGCACGTAGCCGGCAGCCACCAATTGCTCGACCAGCTCTTCCGGCGCTCGCGTCTCGCTTCGCTTCAATAAAGCGCCGGCCTCAGCAATTTCTTCAG
>DASQPM010000201.1:0-8959 GCA_035643935.1 Pyrinomonadaceae bacterium
CCAGGGCCCAGCGCCAATTAAAGAAAAATAGCGGCAACGAAATGACGATCAGCGGAATGCCAATGCTGTGTGCGAGTTTGTTCAGCGGATGGCGATGCTTGGCTTTGTAGTTATCGATGAAAGATTCGGGCGCCTGCTACCTCAGTTTTATTTATTCCGTGAAACCTCTGCGTTCTCTGTGTCTCTGTGGTGAGTCTCAGTTTAGTTGATGTTAACCATAGAGACACAGAGCACACAACTGACGCACAGAGAAATCAAGAACTCTTTGGCTTCGCTTCACGCAGTCGCTGATAAAACCACCAGTGATGTCCTTCGAGGTCTTCGCATTCATAACCGCGATCAGTCCACCAATCTTCGCCATAGTCGGTTGTCTTGGGCTCGGAAACGATCTTCGCGCCGGCGTTGCGCGCTTGCGCACAGTGCGCCTCGACGTCGTCAACATAGACCATCATGTTTTGCGTATTCGCGCCGGCGACCGCACGCGGCGACTTGCGAAACGAAGGCTTGTGCGCCAGTCCGGCCTGGCCCACCATCACCAGGCCTTCGCCGTAGGTCAGTTCAGAATGCTCAATGCTCCCGCCTTCGCCCTCAATTTTTACACGCACTTCAAAACCGAACGCGCGGCATAACCAGTCGATGGCCGCCGGCGCGTCTTCGTAATAGACCGCGCTGGAAATGCGCGGCCAACCTGTTGGGGAAGGTTTCATTTCTTACTCAGCAACTGTCCGACCAGCTTCAATGTGGTGGCATGAGGTCAGTACCACCTCGCGGTAGCGGGTGGGTTCCGGAATTTCTGATTCCAATTTGCGTTTGCCAATTGGCTTCATCGCCAGCCGCCAATCGGAATTCGGCAATTGACAATCGGCAATCATGAGACCCACCCGCTACCGCGAGGTGGTACTGACCTCATGTCACTGCAAACTGCCATTAGGAACCGACTGACTGGTCGGCTTCCGGTTTCCAGACATCGAGAAAAATATCCATCGTTCCGCCACAGACCATGCCTTCTTCGCTCGCCTCTTCAGCAGTCAGTGAAAAGTGATGCAAAGCAGATTGTCCGGTGCGCAGCGCTTCGCGCGCCTCGGCCCAAACTTCCGCCTCAACACAACCGCCGCCGACTGTTCCCGCGGCTGCACCGCCTTCAAAGAACAGCATTTTGGCGCCGCGCTGCTGCGGCGTTGAGCCGCGCGTGCGCGCGACCGTGGCTACGACTACGCGCTCGCCGCGCTCGTTCGCCTGCTGAATGCGATCATACAGTTCGGCTTGCGGAATTGTGCCCATGATTTCAGATTGAACTTAAGGTTTGTCCGGCGTCGCCGAGGGTTCAGCGCGCGAAGCGTTGTTCAACTGTTGCTGGTCCATGCGCCGGCGCAGCAGGTCCACTTCTGCTTCGGCCGTCGAGAGCGAAGCTTGCAAACGCGTGCGGCTGTTTTCCAACAAAGTGATTTGCGCTTGCAGCCGCGCTTTTTCATTTTCCAGTTGGCGGCGACGAGAATCGCGGGCATCTTCGGGATGCACTGTGCCGTAACCCGCAATCGAGCGGTCGATGTTTTCGGGCTTCAACGAGTAATCAACCTGATCCATGCGCGCCTGCAAATCTGCCAGTTTGCTTTCAGTGTCCAGTATCTGCGCACGCACACTCTCTGCGCGCTGCTCGGCCCGCGTCAGGCGCTCCATGTCGATCAGCGAGCGCTCATTTTCCTGCATCTGGCTTAGCTTGTCGTTGAGGCGATTGACCTGATTCGAGAGCGCGTCGATCGTTTGCTGCATGTTCGCTTCGCCGCTCTTCTTTTTCTTTGCCTGACTTCCGGTTTCATTCGTATCCGCTGGATTTTCATCAGCGGTGCTAATGATTCTTTCCGAACCGCCATCCTGCTCGCTGCCCGGCGGCGCGATCGCGGGATTTGTTATTACCGGCCGCGGCGCACGGCGCACCCGCCTCTTCCGGCGCCGCTGCGCGTCTGTTTCAATCGAGCAAACACTGACGCCGATTAGAACGGCCAACAAAAGAGCGATGTAGCGAATAGATCGACTTTGCATTTTCACTTCCTCAACCGCGGCAAGAGTTCCCTTAAAAGATACGCCGGTGGCGCTGGCCCTTCAAGCTCGCGTCACCGCTTGAGACCTTAAACGACCAGTAACGACGCGTGTTCCTCAATCTGCCCCCAAGATCTTCATCCCAGGTTTGCAATAGTTTGGTTCAGTTGTGCGTTGCGCTGCGCAATCTCAGCGATGCGCGCGCGTACTTCTTCAACTTTTTCAGCGGGCGCCCGTTCAGTAAACTGCGGGTTGGCAAGTTGTGCTGCAAGTTTTGCGGATTCGGCAGACAACTTTTCCTTTTCCTTGCTGAGCCGTTGCCGCTCCTGGCCAAAATCTATCAGGCCCGCAAGCGGGACTGCGACTTCCGCGCCGCCGATCAAAACGGCCCGTGCAGAAGCGCGCGGCGCTTCCAGCTTTTCATTGATCGACACTTCAGCGGCCCGCGCCAGCCGGCTTATTTGCGCTGTGTTTGCCATAAACACGGCGCGAAGTTTTTCATCCGGTGAGCCGATCAGCAGCGTCACGCGTTCGCCCGGCTTGATATTCATTTCCGAACGAATGTTTCGCACGCGCGTGATCAGGTCGATGACCGCCTGCATTTCCCATTCGGCATTTTCATCAATCAATTCCGACTGTCCCTCGGGATAAGCAGCCAGCATGATCGACAGTGCCGCGCCCTTGTATGCCGGGTGCAATAGTTCGCCGTTCACGCCAGGGAGTTTTTGCCAAAGCTCCTCAGTAATGTAAGGCATGAACGGATGCAACAAGCACAGCGCTTGTTCCAGTACCGTCAGCAAGCGAGTACGCGCTTGAACGCGACCGGTCGTTGCTTCTTCAGCGGTGATATCGCCTTTGGTTAATTCGATATACCAGTCGCAAAAATCGTCCCAGAAGAAGTGATAAAGCGTTTGCACTGCTTCGTGAAATTCATAACCAGTCAGCGCTTTCCGCACCTCGCGCGCGACCCGGTTGAGTCGCGAAACGATCCAGCGGTCGTGTAATGGAGATTCGGAGTCTACGTTCAGTGTCTGGGGATTGATCGTTGCGCTTTCGGAGTTCAACAGACAAAACCTTGCCGCATTCCAGATCTTGTTTGCAAAGTTGCGGTAACTTTCGACTTGCTTTTCGCTCCAGCGAATGTCCGTGCTGCCAACCGAAGCGAGTTTCAGACGCGTTGCATCCACGCCGTACTTGTCGAAAACTTCCAACGGATCCACGCCGTTCATTTTCGTTTTCGACATGCGCTGGCCGTGGGCGTCGAGGATTGTGCCGGTAACGAAGACATCCGCAAACGGCGCTTGGTCCATGAACTTCAAACCCATCATCACCATGCGTGAAACCCAAAGAAAAATGATGTCGCGCGCCGTCATTAATACTGAGGTCGGGTAAAACGTTGCCAGATCTTTTGTATCTTCCGGCCACCCCAATGTCGAAAACGGCCAAAGCTGAGAGGAAAACCAGGTGTCGAGCACATCCGGATCCTGGGTCAGCTCGTTAGTGCCCGCTTTCTGACGCGCTTCTTCTTCCGAGCGCGCGACAACGACCGTGCCGTCGGCGGTGTACCACGCCGGAATTTGATGGCCCCACCACAACTGGCGCGAGATGGTCCAGTCGCGCAGGTTCTCAAGCCAGTTGGAATAAACCTTTTCGTAAGGAACTTCCGGCACGAACTGCGGCGACTTGTCCTGCTGCAACGATTCCAGTGCGCGGTCGCGCAGCTTGTCCATTGCCATGAACCATTGCGTTGAGATCAATGGCTCAATGACCGTCTTGCATCGTTCGCACTTCGAGATCGCAAATTCATAGTCAACAACTTTCTCGAGCAAGCCAAGCTCTTCAAACTTCTCGACAACTTTCGTGCGTGCTTTGTAACGGTCGAGCCCGGCAAATTCCTCGCCGGCAGCTTCCGTCATCTTCGCCTGGCTATCAATGACCAGGACCTGGGGCAATGAATGCCGCAGCCCCATCTCATAGTCGTTCGCGTCATGCGCGGGTGTCACCTTCACTGCTCCGGTGCCAAACTCAGGCTCGACAAACTCATCCGCGATGACCGGAATTTCGCGCGTGGTGAGTGGCAACAACAAAGTCTCGCCTACCAGCGTGCGATAGCGTTCGTCGTTTGGATTGACGGCCACTGCTGTGTCGCCGAGCATTGTCTCGGGCCGTGTAGTCGCCACTGTCACGTGCCCCTTGCCACTCTTCAGCGGGTAACGCAGGTAATAGAGCTTGCCGTTTTGGGAGACTTTTTCCACTTCCAGGTCTGACAACACTGTCTGATCATTCGGACACCAGTTAACGATGCGATTCCCGCGATAGATCATTCCGTCGTCATAGAGACGAACGAAAACTTCGCGCACGGCCCGGTTTAGGTCCGGATCCATCGTAAACTTTTCGCGCGACCAATCGACTGACGCGCCCTCGCGCCGCATCTGTTTGCTGATTTGTCCACCCGATTCCTGTTTCCATTGCCAAACACGCTCGACAAACTTCTCGCGGCCTATGTCCTGCCGCGACAATCCCTCTTTTTTCAATTCACGCGTGACCACCATCTGAGTCGAGATGCCGGCGTGGTCCATGCCCGGCAGCCACAAGGTGCGATAGCCGCACATGCGTTTGTACCGCGTCAGCACATCCATCATCGTGTGCTGCAACGCGTGGCCCATGTGCAGCGAGCCGGTCACGTTTGGCGGCGGAATCACGATTGAAAAGATGGGCGCGCGCGGGTCGCGGTTAATCTCAGGCGCAAAAAACCCTTCGCGCTCCCAACGCTCGTAGTGATTCTGTTCGGCCTGTTTGGGATCGTAAGTTTTCGGAATGTCCATTGATTAGTCAGTCGTCAGTTGATTGTAGTTAGTTGCAAAAGACGCATTGTAGTCCACAGTGCGGTCTTTTTCATGTGGCGGCCAGGTTTGGTAGTGGGGTGATTGTGTGGAGCTAATCGCGGTCTATTCCGCTGACAGCTAGTTTCGCAAGCCATCTGCTCAGAGCAAAGACAAGAACACCGAAAAGCAGGTAAAAGAGAGCGGGGAGTAATGTGGCGATAACCGTGCTGGGTACAGTGGGGCGGGCGGTGATCAAAACATAGCCACAGCTTAACAGCGAGTAGATAGTGACAAGACCGCCAATAATTCTAAACGCGGTGAACGCAAGCTCGTTATAGTGACTCACGGGCCGACCTTGTATCACTAGTCTGCTGGCTCAGGAAAGGGTAAGGACAGACTGATTTTCGTTCCGCGCTTCGGTAACGCCTGATTCCCCAAATTTACCCCACTACCCCAAATTTGTAGTTGGAACCACGCGGCTTTTGGAGACAAAACTGGTTTCAGGGCCCTACACTACTGCAACTGACTACGGACCACTGACAACCAACAAAAAAAGCAGGCGGCCTTTTTGGGCAGCGCCTGCTTTCATTGATTGGCGATGGATGCGGCTAAGAATTCTTCTCTTCAAGTTGCCGCTTGATCATCAGCTCCGCAAGCTGCGGCACAACCTCCCAGGCAATTTCCTGCACAACTCTTTCGGAAAGCTGTTCGACGGCACGTCGCGCGATTGCGTCAATCACCTGCGGTGACAATTCGCCGGATGTATTAACTGACCCGATATTGGTTGACGCTTGCGTTTTCTCCACCGGCAGCGCGGGTTGGTCAGCAACTACTTGCTCGAGCGCCCGCTCGGGTTCAACAGCAGCCGCTTGCTCGACCGGCGCTTCCATAATGCGAGGAAACTCCTGCGTGCGCGCCATCCGGTCTACCGTACCAGTCGAAGGCACCGAGCCTACGCTACCACTATCGCGCTTGTGACGCATGAATAACGGCGCTGAATACGCGGCCATCGCGGGCGAAGGCTCAGCAGGTTCGTCGAGGTCTAAATCCAAAACAAAGTCGTCTGTGATACTGCCGCCGGCAATTTTGACGTCACTGAGATCAAGCAATACGTCAGCCGCGCTGTCGCCAGTTTGTGAAGCACCTTGCATCTCTGGACGTTTGGTTTCTAAGGTTGGATCCATATCATGGGGTTTCGCCTTTTGCGCTTCCTGCTTTGCCGCGTAATAGGCAACGACTTCAGCCTGCTCATCCGGAAGCGGAAGCGTATCGGCAGTAGTGATTTGCAGCTCTTCTTCGGTCAACTTTTCCGGTTCAGGCGGCGGCTCGCGGTGTTGCGGCAGTTCCGCGGTTGGAATCTGTTCCGCTGCCGCGCGCCCACTTATCAGCACGCCAACTTTGTCGATCAGGTTGCGGATTGATTGAAAAGGCTTCGTCAAGATGTCGTCCGCGCCAACCCGGCGCGCCTCCGCTTCGTTGAACGGCTCAAACGAACCTACCAAAAGCATAACAGGAATATGTTTGAACCTGTCATTTTGTTTTATGTGCTCGCAAACTTCATAGCCGCTCAACTGCGGCATGAACACATCGGCGAGGACAATATCAGGCGCAAACTCGCTTAACTTTTCAATCGCTTCCCTACCGTTGTTGACAGTTAGTACGGTGACGTCTTCGTCGGAAAAGGTGAGGTCCACAACCTTTTGAATCGTGATTGAATCGTCGGCAAGTAGGAGTTTTTTGCCAGCTAACAAAGCTTGGGTAACCTTAGCTGAATTGCGCCACTGGAGGGGTCAAAATTGAACACAGTTGGCGCTTGCCTTTTTCGGTCGGGCGGCTGAAAAAGAGCTGAGCCGCATTTCGAAACTAACACCCGCGCCAATTGCCAGTCAAGAACTTTAGTCTGTTGAATTTGCTATCGGGCAATGGGACCCGTCAACTGGATATCATCGCCAGTCTGGTCTTTACCGTCGGGTCCCAATGAATAAAGCGCGAAGTGATCGCGTTGGCCCTCGTATTTGTAAGGGTGATTCCAGGGATCAACCCGAATGACTCTGGAAAGATAATGCGGATTTAAGTGATCGATTAGGACCGCCTGGCTATCGGAAACTACATAGAAGCCTCGTTCCCGGCGATAACGCTCGAGCGCCTGGGCCATCGTTTCCATCTCGCTGCGTGCTTGCGATCGCTTCTTTTCATTCAGCGCGTCCATTAGCGGTTGCAGCTTTACCCATTCCCGATTTCCGGTGCGCAGCTCAGACACTTGCCAACCCTTGCCGTCATTCGCTAAACGCGCGGTCACTCTAATCCAGGCAACCACTACCGCGGACGCTCGCGAGGCAAGCGGTACTGGCATTGGATTGACTTCCTGAATCCGCACGGCGTCCGACGGCACCTCGATGCCGGTCAAAACTCCAACCAGGCAGCGCGCGCGTTTTACGCTTGGGTCGAGCGCAGCGGAACCTTTGAGCGGAGGGTCCGGAGCATTGCATTCGTCTGTCACGAGATTCGCACGAGCGGCGCCTGCAAGATTGTCTACAGACTCCCAGCGATCCTGGGCCGTCCGCATTTCGGCAATGCGCCAACGACCACGCTCATCCTGCTCAAACTTAAAAACGCTACGAATGTCCGCCGTGACTTCTGTGGGCGGACCGGGCGTAATCGCCTTCACGCGCACCGCCCCGCTTTTCAACTCGAATCCGGGCATGTGGGTGATGGCTTTGCGCGCCTGTTTGGGACTCAAGTCGGCGCGGGCATCAGCCGCTGCGAGCGCTACAACGCAGCACGCGAGCAGCGGAAGCAAACTGAGTGTCCGACTTTTCGAGAAGCGAATTGTCATTTGAAAGGTTTAGCTTTCGGCTTTGCTGATAAGCATCTGCAGCATGATGTGCAATTGCGCAGTGGTAAAAGGCTTGGGCAAAAAGACCACTGCTCCCGCAGCGAAACTATCAGACGACAACTTGGGGTCCTGCTCCGCAGTCATCATCATCACCGGAATGCGCATTAGACGCTTCTCAGTTTTCATGAAGCGGACCAGCTCGGGTCCGGAAATGTGGGGCATGACGACGTCGAGGATTGCCGCCGTAAAATCGTGATCGCCTTGCAGTATCTTATAGGCCTCGCGCCCGTCGCGTGCGCTAACGACGCCGAAGTTTTCCTTCTCCAGAATCGCCGTCACCAGGCGCAGGATGGCGGGATCGTCATCAGCCACAAGGATGCGTCGCCGGTTTTCACTGCTTGAGCTGTTTGAGTCTTTGTTTGCCATTTCTATTTAGACTTCCATCGCGCGGCTGCTTTCTCCAGCTTGCAGGGAAAGTTCCGCCGCCAGCTTGATCGCCGCAACCATGCTTGAGTGTTCTGCAATCCCCTTGCCCGCAATGTCGAATGCCGTACCGTGATCGACGGAGGTGCGAATGAACGGCAATCCCAGAGTAACATTCACCGCCTCGCCAAAGGAAAGACATTTTACGGGGATCATCGCCTGGTCGTGATAACAAGCTATTACCGCATCAAACTCGCCACGCGAAGCCCGCAGAAATACCGTGTCCGCGGAGAACGGCCCGGCAACATTCATCTCGTCAACACCGTGACACTCTTCGATAGCCGGCATAATTTCAGAAGCCTCTTCGACGCCGAACAATCCACCTTCCGCCCCGTGAGGGTTGAGCGCAGCAACAGCCAGCCGCGGCCGTTCGATACCCCAACGTCTCAGCTCGCGATGAGCCAGGCGAATAGTGCGCACCAGGCGCTCGCGCCGCACTAGTCTGATTGCTTCCGAAAGGGGCACGTGTGTCGAGATCAAAACTACTCGCAGATTCTCGGCCACAAAAGCCATCGCGTATTCTTCGCTGCCGGTCAGGTGCGCGAGAAATTCCGTATGACCCGGAAAACTATAGCCACCGAGAAAAAGCGCGCGCTTGTTTATCGGCGCTGTAGCTATCGCATCGACGCTGCCGGCGGCGCAAAGCTCGACGGCGGATTCTATATAACCTGCTGCCGCGCGACCCGCGGCGCCGGATTCAATGCCAGGCTCAATAATACCGCTGATGTTGTCGAGGTGATAGATTACCGGCTCGGACAGTCGTTCAGGAATTGGTTCA
>DASQPM010000202.1:0-3821 GCA_035643935.1 Pyrinomonadaceae bacterium
TGATATTAGACAAACCTAGGTTTGTCGCATTCATCGACGCCGGCCACCCGGCCGCATCAGTGCTGGCCGCATTGTTTGCGAGTGACTGGCCTACCTCGTTCAGCAACAGCGCATGCTGTTGCTTGGGCGATACATTGCTGCGCGAGCCGCCATAGGGATAGATTGGGCCAGTTGTTTGCCGGCTGCCGTCCAAATCAATAGCTTCCAAATAATAGGAAGTGTCCGGTATTCCCTGCGGGTCAAACCACGAATAGGAATAACCGGCGGTGAGACGATTGCCCTGGCCCACTGTCAGCGCGGAACCCGCCACGATCGAAGGCGTCACACGCGTGCGTTTGCCTTTCTGTTCACGATAGAGGCGATAACCAAGATTGTTAACTTCGAAACCGCTCTCCCACGTCAACTGCACACCGTCAGAGAAACTTGCGGCATTGAACTTCGTGAGCTTGACCGCGGTTGGTCCAGGACCAGGAACTACTTCACCGCTCGAAAGAATTAGCGCGGGAAAACTATTTGTGCCGTCATAGAAGGAAATCTGGGCCAACTGACTTGCAGTTAAGCCGGAAGAATCTGAGCCGACAAAAATCTGCCCTGAAGTACCAGAGGTACCATCGTAGGCGCCGATCCATCCCGTTATGACCAATTTTTTCCCGGCAGTCCAGGTAACGCCACTGCTGGCTGCGAAGGTTAAGGTATGGCTGCCTGTGCCTAGCGCAATTACCGAATGGTCAGTCAGCGCAAGTGTGCCAACGGTTTCCGTAAAGCCCGTCGTCGCACCAGTGCTAAAAGTGCCACCATTCAAGATCATATTGCTGGTATCTGCCAGCGCGCCTGAGGCTCCAAGTCTGAGTGTCGCGGCGCTAATCGTTGTTGTTCCTGTATAGGTATTCGCGCCGGAGAGCGTCAAAGCACCAGTTCCTGTGCCGCCCAGCGTGAGATTCGTTCCAGCACCATTCTTGATAACGCTGGTGATTATGACTCCGCCCGTACTGTCAATGTTGATGATGTTGTCGGTGGTATTGCCGAGCGCGACGCTCATAGTTCCCGTCCCACCTGCCATCGGCTGCAGAGTTAATATTCCCGCGCCTGAATTACGAATAATGACATTGCCAACGCTGTTAATGGTTGCGCCGTTGAGCGTAAACGTAAAGCTACCGGCCGCACTGTCCCCGATTGCACGGCCCGCACTTGTGAAATCAATTGCTCCCAAGAAAAGCGTGGTGCTTGTGGTGCCATTGATACCAATGTTCGGGTTTGTCCCCGTCGATCCAATGCCGGCAATATCCGTATTGGTAGTGGTTGCTTGAGAACCAGGGAAGGCCGAATCACCAACCCAATTGGTAGCGGTGTACCAAGCCGTGGCGTTGCCGGTAGTGCCGCCATCCCAAGTCTGATTTGCCGCCAGCACCACGTAAAGACCGCTGGATAGGATCGTCAAGACGACCACCGCGATCACGGGTGCCCGACGAAAAAAAATTCCAAGGCGCGAGTTAGGGATGGGCGATCCTGCCATGGGCTTCCTCAATTGATAGGTTTTAGTGCGTTTCATTTTTTCTTTCATCCTGTTCGTAAAATTCTACTGGCGGCTGAAGAGCGATGAGCAAGAGCGCTCAGCTTGCCACAGCGCGGTGGTCGGGCCGGGGACCCGCTCGCCGCCGAATTCCAAACGCTAATAATCTACGTACATCTCGGGGAGCCCATGCACCCCGGCACGGTAGTGGAGCATGTTCCACAGCACTCGATCGGCGAACTGCACGAATCGCAATGATGTTTGCACGACACCGCCGCTTCGACGGGTGTCGGGGCCGTCATCGAGATCACAATCGGCAGCGCGATCGCGGCACCCAGCCCAATGCGCCTGACTGCTTCGCGTCGTGACATATTCTCGATAACAGAAATTGCTGGCGGCCAAAATGCTTTGTCGTTGGCGCCATCTTTCGGCTCTTCCAAAAGATGAGAGCGGCGCAGTTGATCCAACGCCAGCCAAACGAGTTGCTCTCCCAGTGTCAGCCCCACGCCCTCCCTAACGGTCGGGCTACCGCCCGGCTCCGCTTTGCCTTCTTCCTTCTGGCTATTACCTTCTGCTTTGTGCTCACTGCGCACCGCCTCCTGACCACTATTCCTGAACGATGCCGCGATTTCGCCAACGCTTCTCCGGCCGTCGCAAAGTTTCCAAATCGCGGCAGCGCTTTCGTTGAGACAGTGTGCCCGGTCGCGCGCGCGATCGTAGATGAGCACTTCCCCTTCAACTTCCTTGGTGATGATTCCTTCGCTGCGTGCTTTCAGCAGGAACGCGCACGAGTCAATTTTCATGTGACTCCTGTTATTGATTCTGAACTGCGGCGGGTTGCCGGTAGCGTGGGTGAAGCGCCCGGGTCGGACTTACTTAATGAAGAAGGCTTAAACGTAAAGTGCGCAAGACCATTGCCCTGTTCGGCGTGTTTTACGCTCTTCGCGGTTTTGTTTAATTTCCACTATGCATCGCCAATTTACCTCACGAGGCGCATTCAAGGGGAACAACGGGCGTAAAAATATCACTCGGTCAATTCACGGATCAACATTTTGAAGGAAAGTCGATTTTAAGTTGCTTGCAACATTTCTTGTAAAGCCAGAATGAAGCGCAAGTGCAAAGGTCTTCGGTGGTTCGATCCGGGTGGAGCTATTCTATTTGGACTGCGGCGGCTTGACGCCGCTTTAACCTGTAGAAAAAGTCGACTGTTTTCTCTTAAGAAATCGCCAGGCTAACGAAAAGCGGCGTCAAGCCGCCGCACTCCAAATACGCCACTTGCGAAATTCGTGTTGCCCTCATATTCTTCCGTCGTCTAGCTACTTCCGGATTTACTCGCAAACTTTCTAAGAGGATCCCCGATGCAGATTTTTCAAGAACTCGGCGAACTGTTGGAGAGCCGCTGGAGAAGAGAAAACTACAGCGAGGGGCTTTTCCCGGAACTTGCGGCCACAGCTCTAACTGAATCCGACCTGCCCGCCAAAGTCGATCCCTGGGAAATCATTCGCTGGGTCCAGAGCGCCCCCGCCTTGCCGGATCAAAAGGACGTTGAAGGCCGTTTTGGCGATCCGCCGATAACCTTGTTTGCGGGGCCGCGTTTTTATGTCGATGTCTACTTCTGGCTCGACGGCACTACCAGCATTCATCAACATGCGTTCACCGGCGCCTTCCAGGTCCTGCTCGGCTCCAGCATTCACAGTCGCTACAGCTTTAACGAAAAACAAATCATTAATGAGCATTTCTCAATCGGGGAATTGCAGCTGGAAGAAGTGCAGTTGTTACAAAAGAACGACGTGCGTCTGATCAAACCCGGGAGAAATTTTATTCACTCGTTGTTTCATCTCGATCGTCCTTCCGCCACCATTACCGTAAGGACTGAGCACACTCCTTCCTCGGCGTTGCAATGGGACTATCGCAAACCATACTTCGCGACGGACCCTTTTTTCCGGAATCAAGTGATGGCCAAGAAGTTGCAAACCATTGGCCTGCTGCTGGGAATGAAACATAAAGACGCGGATGAGATGATTGGCGATCTGGTTTGCGCCTCAGATTTTCATACGGCTTACTTTGTGTTGGAGAATACGTTTCACCAACTGAAGAGTAATCAAATGGACTCGCTCTTTGGTTTGTCCACCGGGAACGATCGCTTCAGCGCAATTCTCGAGCGGGCCCGGACCGTGCACGGCGAATTGATCGATCTGCTGGTGCCGGTGCTGGAAGAGCAGGTGCGACAACACGACATCGTCATGCGCCGCGGCAGCATCACCAGTGAAGAACACCGCTTCTTTCTCGCCCTGTTATTGAATATCCCGAG
>DASQPM010000203.1:0-3788 GCA_035643935.1 Pyrinomonadaceae bacterium
GGTACGCGAAAAGAAGAGTTGTTGCTTAGCAAGGAAGACCTGAACCGCATCTGGGTGATGCGTCGCGTTTTGAATCCACTTTCCCCAGTTGAGCAAATGGAAGTAGTGCTTGAGCGGCTCGAGAAGGCCAAGTCAAACGCAGAGTTTCTCGCGTCGATGCAAAGCTAAATCGTGACTCAAGATTCATCAGTCAAAGACCAATCAATGAAGGTCCTTGGCGGCAGAAACGTTCGGCCATTTTGGGAACGCTTTGACCGCTTACAAAGGACCTCACACCTTATCTTTGGCAAGGGCATCAGCCCTAAGGGCGTGTTCCGTTTCAGAAGTTTTGAGGAATTCGAACAATGGAAGGAACAGTACCGTCTCCAAGAACCCCCGAAGAAAACGACCTCGTAAAACTTTGCGCAGCCCTAAATTCCCAAGACGCTAAATACATAGTCATTGGCGGAATGGCTATGAACCAACATGGTATGCTGAGAGCCACGGAAGATATAGATCTGCTCGTGGAAAGGTCGCGGGAAAATCAGCAGAAAGTTCGAACGGCGCTCGAGGTGTTGCCCGATAAAGCAGTAAGGGAGATGGCTGAGAGTGATCTTGATTCATTTACTGTTGTTCGGTGCGGATGAAGTTGTGGTTGACTTGATGCTCGCGGCCTGCGGAATCACCTACGATGAAGCTGTAAACGAAATTGAGATGAGAGAGATAGGTGGCGTGTCAATCCCATTCGCCTCGGCAAGGCTCCTGCTACGCATGAAGCAAACTTATCGCGACAAAGACATCGCTGATCGAACGTTCTTGAAACACAAGCTGGGGGGCGAGAGTTAAAACCTGTCTTTCGAAACGCGCCTGGCATTTTTGGCCTTCCTTTGTGAATGGAGAAGAGTGTTGCGCATCGCGATTCTTTCATCTGAAGCTGTGCCTTTCGCCAAGACTGGCGGGCTCGCTGACGTTGCCGGGGCGTTGCCAAAAGCGCTCGTTGCTCAAGGCGTTGATGCCCGGCTCATTCTTCCACTTCATCAACAGATTGACAGAAGTCTACTCAGCGATGCGGTCATTGAAGACGTGCCGGTTGACTGGCGCGGTCGCGTGTCGCAGGTTCGCGTTTTTCAAAGCGAAGCCGCGGGCGCTCCTGCTTACCTGATTGAGGCAGGACTCTATTTCGATAAACCTTCTATCTACGGCTACGCGAACGATCACGAGCGCTATGCTTTCTTCTCACGCGCTGCGCTCGCGCTCTTTAGGAAACTCGACTGGCAACCTGATGTAATTCATGGCAACGACTGGCCGTGCGGTTTCGCCATGAGCGAGCTGCGCGCGCGCCGCGGCCATGCTGCGTTTTTCGCCAAGACGAGAACTGTCTTTTCCATTCACAATCTCGCTTACCAGGGCACGTTTGATCCAAAAGATCTTTGGTGGCTGGGCTTTGGCGAATCTCCCGAGAAAGACGACTTCATGCTCAAGGGCATGGCTTCCGCTTTGAAGGCCGGCTTAATCTCAGCCGACGCGCTTTCGACCGTAAGCCGGCGTTATGCTGAGGAAATACAAACACCCGAGCAGGGCGCGGGGCTTGATTGGTTGTTGCGCGCGCGTCGCGATTCGTTCATCGGCATAACTAATGGAGTTGACTACGAACTCTGGAATCCGGAAACGGACCCATACATCGCCGCCAACTTTTCCGCCGAAGATTTGAAAGGCAAACGCGAATGCAAACGGGATCTGCTGCGCCGGTTTGCGCTGCCCGAGGATTTGGCCAATTTAGATCGCCCCATCATCGCTATTATCTCTCGTTTAGTTTCGCAAAAAGGCTATGACCTGATTCGGCAACTTGCCGGTGCGATTCTGCAAACCGGATCGTTCTTCATCGCGCTTGGCGCGGGCGCCAAAGAGTACGAAGACTTTTTGCAAGGCTGGCACGACAGTGCGCCGAGACAGGTCGGTATTTACAAAGGCTATGCTGGTGAGCCGCTGGCGCATCAGATCGAGGCCGGCGCCGACATGTTTCTGATGCCGTCGCAATATGAGCCTTGCGGTTTGAACCAGATGTACAGCATGCGTTACGGCACCGTGCCGATCGTGCGAGCCACCGGCGGGTTGGACGACACGGTCGAAAACTACAATCCGCAGAGCGGCACCGGCACGGGTTTCAAGTTTCGCGAGTACAATGCAGGCGCGTTGTTTGATAAAATACGCGAAGCACTTTACTTCTATAACAAGCTCGAAACTTGGCAGCAGATACAACTGAACGGCATGGCGCGGGACAATTCCTGGGACGCCGCTGCTCAGAAGTATATTGGTCTTTACGAGCAACTCGTGGGTGTACAGTCCAAAACAAACGCAGTTGTGTCCTAGTTAGCGTCTTAGTTTTTAGCGTCTAAATTTGCGCTTCTTCTCTGTGAGAGAAACTGAAAGTAAGACACTATTCAACGCAGTCTGACTTGTCTGAAATTGTGGCATAGACTTTAGTCTGTGCTGATTGAGTGATAACGAAGAAGCACAGACTAAAGTCTATGCCACGAAGGAGAACTTAGATGAGCGAACAGATTACCGAAGTTAGCGACAGCAGTTTCGAGAAAGACGTTTTGCAATCAGACAAGCCTGTGCTGGTGGATTTCTGGGCCGCCTGGTGCGCGCCCTGCCGCATGTTGTCGCCCACCGTCGACGCAATAGCCGAAAAGTATGCTGCCAACGCGCGCGTTGTGAAAGTGAATGTCGACGACAATCCGTCGATCTCGCAGCGCTACGGCATCAAGGGCATTCCCACCTTGATCCTTTTTAAAGGCGGCAAGGAAGAAGAACGCGTGGTTGGCGCAACTTCCAAAGAAGCCATCTCGCGTATGATTGATAAGCACGTCACCGGCGCAGCGACCGCGTAATGTTCCGTTTCGTATCAGCGGCGCGGATAGTTTGCTGTAACCATCCGCGCCTGTTTTGTGTTTACTGAGGAACCGTCCGTCGTTAGTTGTCAGTGGTTAGTTGCAAAAGACAGCAACTGACTATTGACTACTGACCACTACTGACTACTGACGAAATGCCAAAAATTATTGTCGTAATAGGCGCCCAGTGGGGCGACGAAGGAAAAGGCAAGATCGTTGATCTGCTTGCCGAACACTTCGACATCGTTGCGCGCTATCAGGGCGGTCACAACGCCGGCCATTCCGTCCAGGTGGGCGACAAGTCGTTTGTGTTGCACCTGCTGCCTTCAGGCATTGTTCATCCAGGCAAGACGTGCGTGTTGGGCAACGGTATGGTCATCGATCCGAAAGCGTTTTTTGAAGAAGCGGATCGCCTGATGGCCCAGGGCATCGAAGTTTCTCCTGAGCGCGTCAAGATCAGTTCGCGCGCGCACCTGATACTTCCCTACCATCGTGCGTTGGACCACACCAGTGAGGAGCGGCTCGGCAACGAAAAAGTTGGCACCACACTGCGCGGCATTGGTCCGGCTTATGAAGACAAGGCAGGTCGTCGTGGAATCCGAACGGCCGACGCACTCGTTCCGGAGGTCTTGCGCTCACGCATTGAACGAAACCTTGAAGACGCCAACCGGATCATCTTGGCGTACGGCGGCGAGGAGTTAGATGCGGACGAAATCTTTGACGAGACATCGCGATTGGCAGAACGGCTCGGGGCGTTTATTAGTGATACCACGCATTACTTGAATGTAGCCGCGAGTGACGGCCGATCGATACTGCTTGAAGGCGCACAGGCAACTCTGCTTGATGTGGACCATGGGACATATCCATTTGTTACTTCTTCCAGCACGATTGCCGGCGGCGCCATAGTTGGTACTG